>JAKSAU010000060.1 GCA_022361535.1 Desulfobacterales bacterium | reverse complement strand
TGGAGAAGAGCCACGTAGGCAATGACTTTTTTATCTTTCCAGAAATTATCCATTGGCTGCTCCTTTGACAGAAGGTTTTCCAGGTGACAGGTTTCGTTTAGCAATGTCGATAAGTATATAGGATAGTTCTGTTTCATCCATATGGGTGTCAATGATGTCTTTTACATAGTTGCTTAACATTTGTGTATCATTTGTCCATCTCTTGTAACCTTCGGTCATGGGCGGAGTCATTGGGTCATATATAATGGTGGGGACCCCTATAACAGAAGACACCTCGGTACAATAACAATCTGAGCATGCAATCACAGCATCAGCCATAATGATTTCTACCGGTCGGTTTATATCGTGAAATGTGTATGTAAACTGCGGCAGTTCATTTTTAGATATGGTTTCTATGGTTTGCTGATGGTTGTGGGAGCCTCTTACCTGGTCTTTGCCATAGCAAAGCATCAGGTGTAGTTTATCTGCAAATGGCAGCAGATGGCGTATCAAGTCTTTGTATTCATATGACATGGCAACGTTGTGTGCTATATAAATTATTGTTTTCTCCGAAGGGATGTTACTATGCTGATACCTTAAACCCAACCCATTCCTATACAATGAGTGGGTAGCAGGTGAGAAAAATTTGCCTTCATACCTGGGAATTCGCCATATTTTCTGTGTCAAGTTTGGTTGGGGACCGGTGAGATACTCCTGGCTTTCCTTGCGGGTGGTGATTATACCGTCCATAAGAGATGGGACTAAGGTCCAGCGGGTGGCCAAAGGAAGTAGTTCATACCCGATAACCGGTACATTGTTCATTTTGGCAAGGTTGACCCATGCATAAAAAATTCTTTCTTCAGACTCTCCTGACCCCAAAGGCGTTGGTATCTGTAGTACAACACCAGCAACATTTGGTTCGTTTGGAGCATGTATAAAGGCCTGGTAAAGATTACCGCTGCCAAGGTCGTCAAGTAGCAGGGCCTGCCAGAATTTCAGGCCATCTGAATATTCGGTATTGCCCAACTGGTCTCTTTTTTTACAAAACCCCTCATAAGTATTCTTTTGTCCTTTAGAGGTGCTTTTAAATTTTACCGGATTTAATTTGGCTGTTAATTCCAGTGTCTTTTTTGCCATGTCCGGGATGATAAATTTTAAGTGGATCAGTTCTTGGACGCGATGTTGAATAAGCTCAAGAAAATCAATAAGGTTCGGGGTTACTTGGTTATCCTGGAGTACCCAGTAGATTACAGGCTTTTTGGTTTGTTCCATCTTCGCACCGATTATATGAGGTTAAATGACAATGCCCTTATGACGCAACATTCTGCCATAGTTTGGTTTGTCTGTTCAAGGATTTAAAAACAATATAAGTTTTCAGTGCGGTTTGATCTAAAAGGACCGTTGGCCTGAATATGAATCCTTTGCTATCGATATAATGTAGTTATAAATGAATTGACAGATGTTGATGATACATTGCAAAATAACTCTGTGAAACTTTCAAACCATTTTAGAAATATAGATAGATTTCCTGTTGACGAGTTCAATATTGCCAGATCAAGGAGGAGTTACAATGGATGATAAGGTAATTCTTATTACCGGGGGGACCGGTTCATTTGGTAAAAAATGTACTCGGATGATTTTAGACCGGTACCAGCCACGCAAAGTCATAATTTTCAGCAGGGATGAGTTAAAACAGTTTGAAATGCAGCAGGCGTTTTCAGGCAGTAAATGGGGACCGCTAAGGTATTTTATTGGTGATGTAAGGGATAAGGATCGGTTATACAGGGCTTTTTCCGGTGTTGATGTTGTGATACACGCAGCAGCGATGAAACAGGTGCCTGCGGCGGAATATAATCCTTTTGAGGCCGTGAAAACTAATATCATCGGTGCACAGAATGTGATTGATGCGGCGATTGATCAAAATGTCCAGAAGGTGATTGCACTGAGCACGGACAAGGCGGCAAACCCTGTAAATCTTTACGGGGCAACCAAACTGTGCTCGGATAAAATTTTTATTGCTGGAAATTCATACACGGGACAAAAGGTTAAAACCATATTCAGTGTTGTCAGGTATGGAAATGTGATCGGCAGCCGCGGAAGTGTTATTCCCTTTTTCCTGGCAAATAAGCACACCGGTGTGTTGCCTATCACTGACCCAAGGATGACTCGCTTCTGGATAACATTGGAGCAGGCGGTAAGTTTTGTGTTTAACTGCCTGGACAAGATGATCGGTGGTGAGTTATTTGTCCCAAAGCTTCCAAGCATGAATATTGTGGACCTGGCAAAGGCAATTTGCCCGGATTGTAAGCAGGAAGTTATTGGAATCAGACCCGGTGAAAAACTCCATGAAATTATGATTCCTGAAGATGAGTCGAGAATGGTTGTCGAATTCGACGATTCCTACATTATTCAGCCTGACTTAAGTTTCTTTGATAAAGGTGCGGGTTGGCTGGGAAAAAATGGTAAATCTGTCCCTGATGGATTTGAGTACAGCTCAGGCTCTAACCCCTGGCGTCTGGGGGTTGAGGAAATGAAAAAGATCATCCGTTCATTCAAAAAATGATTCCTGGTCATACGTTGGGGCTTTTATGAAAACGCCGATCGTCCGGAACCAATCAACCAGTTTTGGGAATTGATGATGAAACGTGTCGCTATAATACCGGCCAGAGGCGGATCAAAGAGACTGCCAAGAAAAAACATTTTACCTGTTTTTGGGCGGCCTATGCTCTCTTATCCAATTAAAACTGCTATCGAAAGCGGGATGTTCGATGACGTAATTGTGTCCACGGAAGACCATCAAATCAAGTCCGTGGCACTGGAATATGGTGCCCGTGCCCAGGATCGACCTGAAGAGCTTGCTCAGGATCGGTCAACTGTTGTCCAGGTCTGCACCGATGTCTTAAAAAATCTTAAGGCCGAAGGTCCGCTTCCAGAGTGGTTTTGTTGTATTTATGCCACTGCTTTATTTCTCACACCTGAGGATCTAAACGCGTCTTTCAAATTGCAGGACGGTTTGGCCCCGTTTCCTGATGTCATCATGGGCGTTTCCCGGTATAACCTCCAGGTGCCCCAGGCACTGGAGAAAGACGACAATGATTTTTTAACTTTTAAATGGTCGAAAAATGCCGAAAAACAATCCCAGTTTCATCCGGATTTTGTTGCAAGCAACGGTACCTTCTACTGGGCAAGAACATCTGCTTTTTTAGAAAATCCTACTTTTTATGCCGACCGGTTAAAAGGGTATGAAATTCCATGGATTCGGGCCATTGATGTGGATACACCTGAAGACTATGATACTGTAAAACTAATAGCTTCGGTTATTTTCCCAAAAAAAGCAGGGCCATCGATTTGAGTGGTTAAAAAGGGGCATACTCCTCAATCCTTCCCCCCAAATATGTCCGGAATTTTGGTGTGGGTTTAGTGGGACTGGAGTTATACAAGGATGGTGAATGATATAATGATTAAAATTTATCAATTGTAAACCGATAGCTTTTTTTCGGGAGTTATTATGCAAATACCGCTTGGTAAAAGAAAGGTTGGTGATGGGGAACCGGTTTTTATTGTTTTTGAAGCAGGCCCTACCCATAACGGCATTGAATCTGCCAAGGCTCTTGCCAGTTACGCATCCGAGGCAGGTGCGGATGCAGTGAAATTTCAGATTCTTGATCCGGTCCGCCTGGTACCGGATAAATCTCAAATGTTTTCGTATGAGATTCTGGTCGACAAGAAGACCGGTGAACACAGGGAAAAAACTGAACCGCTATATGATATTCTCATGCGCCGGTATTTGACATTCGATCAGTGGAGAGAAGTCAAGGCGCATTGCGATAAACTCGGCATTGTCTTTTTTTCAACAGTGACTTTTAAGGATGAGGTTGATTTTTTAAAAGACATTAATGCAGAGACAATTAAAATCTGTTCAGGTGACGTCAATCATCTCCCATTTATCAGGTATTGTGCAAAGACGGGGATGAGCATTCAGTTAGATACCGGCAACGCAACCATTGGTGAGGTGGAACGGGCATATGACGAGGTGATTCAAGCCGGTAACGATAATGTAATTATTCATAATTGTCCGTCCGGTTATCCCGCCCGATTGGAAAGTATCAATTTAAAGATCATACCCACTCTCAAACAGATGTTCGGATGCCCTGTGGCATTCTCTGATCATACCCCCGGCTGGGAAATGGACATTGCAGCGATTGCTTTAGGGGCCAATATGGTGGAAAAAACCATTACCCTGGACCGAACCACGCCGAGTGTAGAACATCTGTTTTCCATTGAGCCAGATGAGATGAAACAATTTGTCCGATCGGTTCGGGATCTGGAAAAAGCACTTGGCCATTACCGAAGAACCCTCAGCCCGGAGGAGCGCAAGGCGGGTGTCGGTGCTAGACGTAGTATAATACTAAAAGAAGATGTAGAAAAAGGCCAGGTACTTGATACTCAAGTGCTGGACTATGCCAGGCCTGGAGCAGGGCTTACACCTGATTTGACAGACAGTATTCTTGGAACCCGGTTTACCAGGAACTTAATCAAAGGCCACCGTTTGGATTGGGAAGATTTTGGGTAATTTATTAAAAAAATGATGGCACATTAAAAAAGTAGTTGACATTGTCGGCTAAAACATATAAATTGCCTCTGTTTTTCGGCACTGCCTACGGGCCGTTAACTCAGTTGGTAGAGTATCTGCCTTTTAAGCAGAGAGTCGTTGGTTCGAGCCCAACACGGCCCACCAGCTAACATAAGCAGCTGAAAAATCGATGCGTCCCCATCGTCTAGCCCGGTCCAGGACACCGGCCTTTCACGCCGGCGACAGGGGTTCGAATCCCCTTGGGGACGCCACTTAGAGATTTAAGGCTTCCAGCATTCTGCTGGGAGCCTTTTTGCTTTGTGCCCTTCAGGGTGCTTTTAGGTCACAAATCTAAGTTTACCTTTTTTAAACAAGGCTCTCTCCGGTTTAAATTGAGCTATAGTCCCCGGTACTGCCAATCCCTTTTAAGGGTTTTCCTATAGGGATTCTCAAAAAT
>JAKSAU010001255.1 GCA_022361535.1 Desulfobacterales bacterium | reverse complement strand
GGACGGCCAGAAGGGCTATCCCTGGCGGGTCACACGGAACGAACCCATTGAAATTGATTTTCCCTATCTCAAGAAAAAAGGGCTAAAGGTCGTCCCTTCGGCCATGGGGATCTCCGAGGAAAAAGGCTTTGTTTCCGACGGCACCCGGGTGGTGTACCTGGCATGTAACGGCACTGTCAGCGGCTCACCCGAACAGACAGCCCAAAAACTCATGAACAAGATAAGAACCGCCTATGACGGAAACCGGCTGCGGTTGATTCCCAGGGAGAATGAGGAGGGAAACCGATTTGACTTCCGGCGGGATATCGGCAGCCATTATGGGATTGCCGGCAGGATATTTCCCGGATAAGCAGCACATTACCGGGAAGCTTTCCGGCACCGGAACAGGTCAATAGCCTTTCACGCCGGCGACAGGGGGTGAATCCCCTTGGGGACGCTACTTTAAGCATACAGGACAAAAGTGCCGACCGGACATTCGCCCTTATTTTGCTTAAGGTCTATATCCAACAAGTTGCAATAAATATGATTTTTGACTCTTTTTGAATTCTAATATTTTATCTATTTTATCGGAATAAAGCTGTCCAATAATAACCGAGTTCATATTATTAGAGCAGGCATAGAGGTAAATATTTTGTGTTGAATAGGCAACTTGATTTCCATGATAGAAATCCATTCCATGTGCTTTTTGCATAGCTGATTTCATAAACATCGAAAATGATGAATCATCAATTGTCAAAATAAACACAATAGGCGCTTTTTTTACTTTAGATTGCGGTGAGATGTCGCCTCTAATATCTTTGATCAGTTTATGTTCCAGTTCATGATTTTTGGCGTTATACAGGTATACCCCTGAATCCATTGCGACATAAACAGCGATATTCCCAAGAAGTGGAACTGTCCTTTTCCCATTGGTACGGTTAATACCTGCTGCCGACCAAAGTAAGTTACTTAAATCTTGATCGGTTATCTGCTTTTTTGAAAAAGAACGAGCTGATTTTCTTTGCTTAAAAGCGTCATATAAAGTTATATTTTGATCGAATTGTGGCTGACGTAATTTAATGTTTTCCATAGTTGATTTCATTTGCTCTGCACTACCTATATTTGTCATGGTTATTATTATCGCCAATACCACTAAACTTAATGCTTTTTTCATATCTACCCTTTTTTAGATTTTCGGAATAAGCTCCAAAGTAGAACCTTCATGTTTTTTTCTGTCATAGGTCAATCGCATTAACCAGTAAATGATACTCATTTTTTTTAAATAGGCTTTATTGACTTTCGGGTTGACCTCATAGAAATCTTCCGGCACGGCACCATCAATGGGAATTATGGTATCTTTGATTTTAATCGCCCCGTCAGGATTCTTAAGAAACGCATCATACCAGCTTCGTTTCCCAAATTTATATTGGCGGACAAAAAAACGTCCACCCGTTTCTACAATTGAAATATCTACAAACCGATGTTTTTTACCGACCCTTATTTGATGTACCCATTTTGAATTAATGAGTTTTGACAGTTCTTTAATGTCCATATCGTTCTCTCTTAGTAAATTTTAACTACACGAATTTGTAATATCTAAAGAGATAGTAATCTTTCTTTCTGAAGCGGTAAATAAACGTAATAACGTATTGCGTATACATTTCCGTTTTACACAAAAATGAATACCCCGGCTGAACAACCTCACATTATATTGTCTGTGATATCAATTGATTGCCTATCCT
>JAKSAU010000038.1 GCA_022361535.1 Desulfobacterales bacterium | reverse complement strand
TTCGGTTGTCGTGTAGGACTTGGATATGATTATCCAAAGGGTTGTTTCAACCTGGATTTGTGAAATGACATGTGAGAAATTATCAATATCGACATTTGGAAGGAAAAGAAGGTCCATTTTTTTATCAGTGTCACCCAAGGCCCTGTAAACAAATTCACATCCCAGATATGATCCGCCTATACCAACAACGACGACTTGTTCAAAAGGTTTACCGCTAAAGCTTTTAATGTCTCCACGATGAATAGCGTTTGTAAAAGATTGAATATCAGCATTGACGCGTTCTATTTCTTTTCTGACATTCATTCCCTTATATATAATGGATTCAGGCCCTGATCCCCTTGTGGCAGTATGGAGGGCCGGGCGGCATTCGGTAGCATTTACGATGTCTCCTTGCGTCATGCCTATATATTTTTTAAGCACATTTGTAATTGCGGCCGCTTGGTACAATAACTCTGTGGCGTGTTGATCCAGACGCTGTCTTGAATAATCAAATGAAAACCCTTTTATTTGCAACGAGCAGGATTGAAACCGCTGAGGTTGCTTCATTAATGAGCTAAGGTGATTATCTGGTTTTGAGAGGGCAACTGCTGCGTCAGACAATTTTTGATTTATTTTTTTAGTTGCGGGACTTTCGGGCAAAAGCAGTCCAACCGGGTTCATTTTGATTCTCCTGTGGTACATGTGTATCGGAAAAACACTGAAAATTGATCTTCTAACAAGTTATAGAATAAAAGTACAAGAGAATAAAGCGCTTATTCATATGTATTTCGTGTATTGAATAAGTGATTGCCGCAATAAAACGAAGAACCCATATTGACATGTGTCATAAGTTGACAGGTACTTGGGATTAAGATAATTAACAATCAAGATCCATAGTGATCACCGCAGATACCACCTTGTTGGAAAGTACCAATGAAAATTATAAAGGCAACTATATGAAATTTCGTTGGCTGATTTGGCTGGCAACGATACTTGGATTGATTCTGTGTGCAGATTCTTCTTTTGCAAAAGTGTATATTTCTCCTGATGCAAAGGGGGAGGTTTCAGTTCAATCCGAAATCTATGTACTTGAAGACAAGACAGGCAATATCACCATTGATTCAATCACAGACTCTACAATAGACAGGCAGTTTGTACTCAACAAAGAGGGAAAAGCAAATTACGGATATTCCCAAAGTACATTCTGGATCAAATTGACCATTGCCAAGTCAGAGCAAAATAAAAAACATTGGTATCTAATCGTAAATTATCATCACATGGATCGTGTTGAGTTTTTCAAACCTACAGCTCATGGATCTTTTTTAAAAACAGTCACGGGCGACAGCCTGCCTTTTTCACAACGCCCCAAAACTAACCGGAAGTTTGTTTTTGATGTTTCTCCGAATGAAAATGGGACCACCTATTATATTCGACTGTCAAGTCAAGGCGCTATTGACACTTCTTTGACGTTGATTGACCGCGATTCCTTTGAAGAACAAGAACACAACTTTCAACTGCTTGTTGGTCTGTATCTTGGGGCTCTTTTAATAATGGCCGCCTTTAATTTGCTGTTTTTGTTTTTTATCCGCGAACGGATATATGTCTTTTATGCCGGCTTTGTTTTTTTTGTTACCCTTTATCAGATGCACTGGTTTGGATTTGCGTTTGAGTACCTTTGGCCGAATATTCCTGAGTTGAATAACTTACTGGATATTTTTACAGGCAACATGCTTTTTACTTTTCTTGGCCTGTTTACAATGGATTTTCTTCAGACGCGCAAGTATGCACCACGATTTCACAAATTGTTCAAATTTACCACTTTGATTGTTTTTCTGTCCGGTTTCACAGTTTTTTTTATGGACAGGGCAGTCATTCTTGGTCCGACTAATAATGTAAATATTATACAAATGATTCTGGTTGTTTATGCTTCGATCAACGGTATTGTCAAGCGGGTTCGCCAGGCCTATATATTTGCAATTGCCTGGACGTTGACATTGTTTGGAGGGCTTTCAATTGCATTGTATAAAATTGCCTTGTTGCCTGAAATGGTCTTTGTAACTCATAGTGCCCAGATCGGTATATTAGCCAATGTTCTTTTGATCTCAATAGGGCTTGCAGACCGGATAAATGATATCAAAAATTCTTTGGCACGATCCAGGGAAACCGTTGAGAAAAAGAACCGGGAATTAATGAGTTCTTTTCTTGGCCTTGAAACCAGCGAGAAACGGTTTCGGGATCTTTCTGACCTATTGCCCCAGACCGTTTTTGAATTGGACCGGGAAGGCAAGGTAACTTATTCCAATGAACAGGGCCATATTCTCACCGGGTATACGCAAAAGGACCTTGATATTGGATTTGACATTCTCAATTTAATAAAACCAAGTGATCATGACCGCATCAGGCAGGACATGATAATGGTATTGGAGTCACAAGATACGGTGCAAGGTGAGTATGACATTCTTCGAAAGGACGGAATTGAAGTACCCGTAAATTTATATGCCAGCCGTATTTTATCAAATGATGAGCCTGTCGGAATTCGAGGTGTGGCAATGGATTTATCCCAGCGCAAAAAAACAGAAGAAGTCATGATGCAGACAGAAAAAATGATGTCATTGGGTGGGCTTGCGGCAGGCATGGCACATGAAATAAACAACCCCTTGGCAGGAATGATTCAAAACGCCCAGGTGCTCAGCAACCGATTGACAAAAGACTTACCTGCTAATCAGAAAGCAGCTCAGGAAGTCGGTACCAACATGGAGTCAATCAGGCGGTTTGCAAAAAAACGTGAAATTGACGAGCTGGTGGAAAATATCAGAAAAGCAGGTAACCGCGCCTCCAAGATTGTTAATAACATGCTTTCGTTTGCTAGAAAGGGTGATTCGGTTAAACGGCCAAACAGGTTGGATACTATTTTGGACGATACCCTAGAATTGGCCCAAAATGATTTTGATTTAAAGAAAAACTACGATTTCAGGGCCATTGAAATAAAAAAAGAATATAAGGATTTACCAACAGTATTGTGTGAAAGAAGCAAGCTCCAGCAAGTGATCTTAAACATAGTAAAAAATGCTTCTGAGGCCATTTCAATGGGTGAAGATCTGAAAGCTGAGCCATGGATAAAACTGTCATTAAGCATAGAAAACGTTTGGGCTGTGATCAAAGTTGCAGATAATGGGCCTGGAATGGATAAACAAGTCTCCAAGAAAATTTTTGAGCCTTTTTTTACCACCAAGGGACTTTTACGTGGTACAGGTCTTGGATTGTCTGTCTCCTATTTTATTATTGTTGATGAACATCAGGGTGAAATGACAGTTGACTCAAATCCTGGCGAAGGCACGGTTTTTACAATAAAACTGCCAATAGATGATACGCTTGCCTGACGCACCCGGATTCTAATGCCAAAAAAACTTGACAAGAAACGATCAAGATTTCTAATACATACGTCATGACTCAAAAAATTATAGACAAGCTTATTCAAAAAGGGGTCAGCATACCGAACCCTCAAAGTGTATTTATTTCAGATGATGTGGATATTGACCGGATATCCACATCAAATGTGACCTTGTACAATGGAACCAAACTTATTGGCAGCCGAGTTTTGATTATGGCAGGTACCCAGGTTGGATATGAGGCTCCTGTAACACTTGAAAATTGTCTAGTCGGGCCAAATACCAAACTTCACGGCGGATATTTTCAAGATACAGTATTCATGGGAGACAATGTTTTTGGCTCAAACGGTCACGTCCGAAAAGGCTGTATCCTTGAAGAGGAGGCCAATGCCGCTCACACTGTTGGTCTGAAACAAACCATCCTTTTTCCTTTTGTTACATTAGGAAGCCTTATCAATTTTTGTGACTGCTTGATGGCCGGTGGTACAAGCCGGAAGAACCATTCCGAAGTCGGTTCTTCATTTATTCATTTTAATTATACCCCAAATCAGGACAAAGCAACTGCATCTATGATGGGCAATATCCCCAAAGGGGTGATGCTGAATCAGGCGCCTGTCTTCTTAGGCGGGCAGGGGGGATTGGTCGGGCCTGTTCAAATTGGATTCGGATGCATCACTGCTGCGGGCTCTATTATAAGAAAAAGTGAACCAAGGCAGGGGCGCTTGCTCATGGGAGGTGCCATGAAAACGGCATCTCTTTCATGGCGAGAAGGTGTGTACACCAATCCTAATCGAATTTTTAAGCATAATATCGCGTATATTGCCGGATTAATAGCACTTAAAAATTGGTATAAAAATGTCAGGCCCCTTTTCATCCATGACCTGCACTCAGGTGAATTGGTAAAGGGGCTCCAAACAAATCTTACCATCTGCATTAAAGAAAGAGTTAAACGGCTTGATGCATTTGGGGAAAAATTAAAGCTGTCAAAGCAAATTTTATCCGAAGCAAAAAAAGGTCAGGGCAGCGCTGCTCTCGATTCCCACGACAAAGTGCTTGAAAAAATAAAGAAAAGCACAGAAGTCTTTGAGCATGAAATGGAAAACATGACACTCAACGCTAATGGAGAAAAATTTGTACAAGCTGTTGATAAAATGATTTCCTCAAAAGGCAAAGCATACGTCAATGTCATCCAAAGCCTGGAAGATGATACCATTGCATTGGGATCAAATTGGCTGGCCGATATCGAAAACCGGATCACAACCACTTTTGAAAATTAAAACTATACAGGATCAAAAAAACTATATGGGACAGTTATTTGGTACGGATGGAATACGGGGCAGGGCAAACACCTACCCTATGACATGTGAAGTGGCAATGAAATGCGGACAGGCTGTTGGCCTATTTGCTGAAAAATCAGGCAATTCAAGTGTGGTTATCGGAAGGGATACGCGGATTTCCGGTCAAATGTTAGAGTCTGCATTGGCAGCTGGAATCACTTCTATGGGAATTGATGTTATGCTTGCCGGCGTCATTCCCACACCTGGTGTTGCGTATCTTAGCGGAGTCGTTGAAGGCTGCGGAGCAGGAATTATGATTTCAGCATCCCATAATCCCTTTTATGATAATGGGATAAAGATTTTTCAAAAAGGCGGTATCAAATTAACCGACGATCAGCAGGCGGATATTGAAAAATACATACTTGGAAGCAGTATTGTTTCACGAGATGTTGTTGGTAAAATCGATGTGATTTCAGATGGTTGTGGAAAGTACTCTGGGTTTTTGCTCGAAAAGTTTCCATTTGGGAAACATAATGATAGGGTGCTCAAACTTGTCATTGATAATGCCAATGGTGCAGCATCGACATGCGCAGGGCTTGTGTTCAACTCAAGCATGTTTGATGTGAGTTTTATTCATAATAATCCTGACGGAAAAAATATTAATGCCAACTGCGGTTCTCAGCATATTGAGGATTTAAGCTTAAAAGTAAAGCAATTAAATGCTGATATTGGCCTTGCCTTTGACGGAGATGCTGATCGTTTGATTGCAGTTGATGAAAAAGGCAATCAGATTACAGGCGATCGAATTTTGGCAATATGTGCAAAACATGCCAAGGAGCAAAATAATCTCACTAACAACATAGTTGTAAGTACAATTATGAGCAACATAGGTCTTGTTAATGCTCTGAAATCATTAGATATCCGACATGAAATAACTGATGTTGGTGACCGAAAAGTGCTGGAGCGAATGAAAGAGATCCGTGCGACTATAGGCGGGGAAGATTCCGGGCATATGATCTTTCTTGATGAACATACTACCGGAGATGGTATCTTAACCGCCCTAAAACTAGTTGAAGTTATGTTAGCTACCGGAAAATCTTTGTTTGAACTTGCATCTGTCATGACTGTTTATCCACAAGTGCTAATGAATGTCGAGGTCGATGCGTCAAGACCAGATTTTATGGCGATTCCCATAATTGCAGATGCAATTGAGGGGGTCGAGAGTGAGTTGGGTGACCAGGGCAGGGTGCTTGTTCGTTATTCGGGGACGCAGCCTTTATTGAGAGTTATGGTTGAGGGGCCTGAAGAAAATCAGACTAAAGAATGCTGTGAAAGGATCTGTAAGGCTGTTGAGCAAAGTATGTGATTTTTTTTGAAACACAATTAAGAGAATGTAAAAAGGCCCCGGGCATTTAGATGCACAGGGCCTTTGTTTTTTTGGGGGCTGTATGGCTTATTTAGTCTCTTGCAACACCAAGCAGGCTAAGCAGGTGTACAAACAATCCCATAAAGTCAAGATACAAGCTTAAAGCACCCATGATGGCTCCTTTGCGAACCATGGCGCCTGTAGCATTGTCAGGCATGGTAACAGCCATTGATTTCAATTTCTGGGTATCGTAAGCAGTCAGGCCGGTAAAGATAACAACTGCAATCATTGATATGATCGTCTGCATGGCTGAACTGCCGATGAAAATGTTAATTACCATTGCAATAATGATCCCAAAAAGACCCATCATCAGGAATTGACCCATGCCGGTAAGGTCTTTTTTTGTAACCATGCCGTATACACTGGCTGCTCCGAATGTAGCGGCGCAGATAAAGAAGGTCGAAGCAATGGATGCTTTAGTATAGACCAGAAAAATAGGTGCCAGGCAGATACCGTAAAGCACAGTTAGGGCAACATAAAGGCCTGTGGCAGTGCTTGCCTGCATTTTCTGGATACGGGCGCCGAGAAAGCCGCACATTAGAATCAGGCCAATAAAAAGAACCCAAGGCATCAAGGGATTGCCAAAAACAACCTGAAGTACTGCCGGGCTGTTGGAAACAAAGTATGATGTCATACCGGTGGCAGCAAGTCCAAGGGCCATCCAGTTATATGTGCTTCTGATAAAGGCGTTGACCTTAGCCATTGCGCCGGTTTGTTGAAAAGAAATGTTTTGATTCATAGTGAAGATCCTCCGTTTAGCGTTAGTCTATCGTATTATTGACAGGTAATATAACACGGGCAGGGGAGAATTCAAGGTTACAATTTGGTTAATTCCGTAGGTTTGACAAATACATTACAAAATAAAAGTTTACATAATATATATTATCGGACATCAAGTATATATGTATGTTATTTAAATGTTCGAATACAATTATACGGATTTCAGGTTTAAGTCACTTCTTTATGTGATGACCATGTATCAAAGACTCATCATTGACTTTGCATTGATAATTATTTTATAAGTATAAACTTTGCTTTTGCATTGGAAATAAATGATGACAGCAGCAGAAAAAAACACGGGAAAAATATATACAGTCGGGTCTTTAACAAAGGAAATTAAATCTTTGTTGGAGAACCGCTATCCTTTTTTATGGATCGCCGGTGAAATATCCAATTATGTGACTCCTGCATCCGGCCATTCTTATTTTTCTCTCAAAGATAGTTCTGCTGTTATCTCATGCGTCATGTTCAAGAACCAGAAACGACATCTGCGGTTCACTCCTGAAAATGGAATGAAAGTTAAAGGGATGGCCCGTATATCCCTTTATGAACCCAGAGGGTCTTATCAGCTAATATTTGAGCACCTTGAACCCGAAGGCGTCGGCTCTCTGCAGCAGGAATTTGATCGACTTAAAGAAAAACTTGCAGCCTATGGGTGGTTTGATTCTGACGTAAAGAAGACTATACCTTTCTTGCCTTCACGTATTCATGTGATCACCTCGGGCACAGGAGCCGCAGTTAGAGATATTATTCAGGTTGCTCAAAGAAGGTGTCCCAGTGTTCCGCTTGAAATTGTTCCTGTAAAAGTACAGGGTGAAACAGCAGAGTTTGAAATTGCAGACGCTATCAATTTGGTTAACCAAATGGGAAACAGCGATGTAATCATTCTTGCACGGGGTGGCGGATCAATCGAAGATCTTTGGGCATTTAATACGGAAACGGTCGCTAAGGCTGTTTACGACTCTAAACTTCCTGTAATCTGCGGTGTGGGTCATGAGATTGATTTTACCATTGCAGATTTTGTAGCCGACCTAAGAGCCCCTACCCCTTCTGCAGCTGCTGAATTGGCTTTGCCGGACCAAGCAGGCTTGGTTAGACAAATCAAAGAACTTGAATCTACTCTTACCAGGGCAATGGAGAAGCGACTTTTACTTGCTAAAGAAAGGGTTCTCGACCTTAATTCAAGACTGAAAAGCCCATCCAGGGTGATCGATGATTTTCGATTCAGAATTGAGGACAACCAGTTAAGGCTTGATACCGCTATAAAAACAAAAGTTGTCCATTTCAGGGAAAAACTGTTCTGGCTGAAACGGACTCTTGAAAACACCCTTCCTTTGACACGTATTGAGGATAGAATCCAATATATCAATAAGTTAGGGTCTGATTTTGATCTGGCAATGCAAAACAAAATAGACACATGCCGCAACCGAGTATGCGAGTTGACTGCCAGACTTGAATCTTTGAATCCAGCCTCGGTTTTAGACCGGGGATACAGTATTACCCGAAAATTGCCTGAGCAAAGCGTTGTTATGGATGCTGACCAAGTTTGCCGGGATGATCGGGTTGAAATTATTTTATCAAAAGGACGCCTGGTCACCCGGGTGGAATAAAATATGGCAAAAAAGACATTTGAATCTGCTCTAAAGCAGCTGGAAGATATTGTACGTGAAATGGAATCCGGCGATCTGACCCTTGAGCAAGCAGTAAAAAAATACGAGACCGGCATAGCCCAGTCCCGCTTTTGTCTCGACATACTCGATAAAACAGAAAAAAAGATATCCCAGTTAACCAAAGACACAGACGGCAATCCAAAGTCAACTTTGTTTGAGGCGGAATAATGGTTCAGTTCAACTTATCTGAATACCTGGCTGATAATCGCGTTTTGGTTGACAATGCCTTGAGTAAGATACTCAATACCATGGACAAAGAGCGCGAGCTTGTCATGGCTATGACCCATTCACTGATGGCTGGTGGAAAACGGGTTCGCCCGGTACTTGCCCTTGCTACAGCACATGCGTTGGGTAAGGACCCTGTAGTCGCCCTGCCCGCTTGCTGTGCCATTGAAATGATCCATACTTATTCCCTTATTCACGATGATTTACCAGCCATGGATGATGATGATCTTCGCCGTGGGCTTCCAACTTGTCATAAAAAATTCTCAGAAGCCACTGCCATTCTGGCTGGAGATGGTCTTTTAACCCATGCCTTCAGCATCTTAGCAGCCCCTTCGCCTTATTTTGAAAAATTTCCCGATGCACAGATCCGACTTATGCTCGTTGAAAAGATTTCTGAGGCCGCTGGTGTAAACGGTATGGTTGAGGGGCAGATGCTTGATATGCAGGCAGAAAATGGTTCAATACCGAATAAAGGGAATAATCCGGACAAACTGACTCATCTAAAGAAAATACACCGGTATAAAACCGGAGCTATGATACGGGTTAGTGTTGAAGCAGGCGCGCTGAGTGCAGGTGCAGACACCAAGGCTGTCGATGCGTTGACATCCTATGCTGAGCATATTGGACTGGCATTCCAGGTGATGGATGATATTTTGAATGTTGAAGGTGACCCAAGTGTTATGGGTAAAGCTGCCGGATCAGATGCCCTGCATGATAAAATGACTTTTCCCGCTATTATTGGCCTGGAAGAGTCTAAAACTTATGCCCGTGAACTGATTGACAATGCAATGCAGGCCCTGGACGGATATGGAAATAAAGGGTTCAAAGATGATGCTGCAGCTTTAAGGGCCATTGCACAATATATCATTAACCGGAAACGATGATAAATATTTAAACCCGACAAATTAGTTTATATATAAGGTAAATTCACGTTGAACTTTCTTGAAAAAATTAATACCCCTGAAGATTTAAAACAGCTATCCAGAAAAGATCTTGGATTCCTTGCCCAGGAACTGAGGCACAGGATTATAGAAGTCGTTTCTAAAAATGGTGGACATTTAGCTTCCAGCCTCGGTGCAGTAGAATTGACTTTGGCGATCCACTATGTATTTGATGTTCCGAAAGATACTTTAATCTGGGATGTTGGACACCAGGCATATGCCCATAAATTGCTCACAGGAAGAAACAGTGAATTTGATTCTTTACGTCAGTATAAAGGGATTTCCGGATTTACAAAGATGAAGGAAAGTCCCTATGACGGATTTACTGTTGGCCATTCATCCACTTCCATCTCTTCAGGTCTTGGCATCTGTTATGCAAAATTTTTGAACAATGACGACTCTGATGTGATCTCTGTTATCGGGGACGGATCCTTGACTGCGGGCCTGGCTTATGAGGGGCTTAACCAGGCAGGAGATCTGAAGCGCAAACTCATTGTCATTTTAAACGACAATGACATGTCCATTTCTGCAAATGTTGGGGCCTTGTCGTCTTATCTGTCCAGAACGTTTTCAAATAAAGCGTTGCAGAGCTTAAGAAATCAATTTGGCCAGTTTTTAAAATCCGTTCCCAAAATCGGGGATGACATGTACGGATGGGCCAAACGGTGGGAAGAGTCCTTTAAAACATTCGTTACCCCGGGCATGCTGTTTGAAGCGTTTAATTTTGATTATTTCGGACCTATCGACGGTCATAACCTTGATCACTTAATTGATATTCTAACCAATATTAAAAATCCTGATTCTCCGGTTTTACTTCATGTGACGACCAAAAAGGGCAAGGGTTACGAACCTGCAGAAAATAATCCTGTCTATTTTCATGGGGTCGGGTCTTTTGCCGTAGACACGGGCAAAAGCAATAAAAAGAACAGTCCCCTGCCCTCCTATACATCTGTGTTCGGTGATCATATGATCCGCTTGGCCCATGAAAATGATAAAGTAGTTGCAGTTACAGCAGCCATGCCTGAGGGCACTGGT
>JAKSAU010000391.1 GCA_022361535.1 Desulfobacterales bacterium | reverse complement strand
TACTTCACCATCGCCTATGAGGGGTTTTCCGGAGAGGAGCTGGTAGAAGAACTTCTTTACTACGGCGTTTCTGCCATATCCTTGATTACCACGGGCAGTGATAGGCACGAAGGGCTTAGGGCCTGTGTATCCCTAACCGGGAAAGACAGATTCCCTGACCTTGAAGCCCGTCTCAAACAATTTGCCGAGGATCACCCAAAAGGATCGGATTTTAAGATCATCAACACCTGATCCGGCATTTGGCGCCATATTAAGGATACGCTCCACTAAGGCAGGCTGTACACAATTATTTTTGGCACATAGGCTCATTCATCCTAAGAAAAAGGCATCAGGCGTATTTTTTTCAAGAAAAATACGGCAGCCGTTTCTTAGGATGAATGAGTCGGTCTTTGTAGTCACCTTTTACCTTTTCCGCAAAGACTTCATCTATAAAGCTTTTTCCACGAAATTTTTTCATAAAATCATTGCTTTTTGCCGATATCAGGTCTATATGTTTCTATCTTTAGAAACATATAACAAAAAAATATGAAGGAGATCTTCATGGCGGAAAATGTCAAACCCCTTGAAAATATGCCCCTTCCGGACCAGGAAGGCAGATTCGGAGAATACGGCGGATCATATGTACCTGAACAACTCCAGGCAGTTTTGGACGAGATCACGGAAAGCTATAATAAAATAAAAGATGATCCCACATTTTTAGAAGAACTGGCCGAGCTGAACAAGCATTTTACCGGCCGTCCCTCACCTGTCTTCCATTGTAAAAACCTGTCCGAGAAAATCGGTGGTGCTGACATTTACCTGAAACGTGAAGACCTAAATCATACCGGTGCCCACAAAATCAACCACTGCCTGGGCGAAGCCCTTTTAGCAAAACGCATGGGCAAGAAAAAACTCATCGCTGAAACCGGAGCCGGCCAGCACGGTGTGGCCCTGGCTACAGCCGCAACCCTGGTGGGTCTTGAATGTGACATCTACATGGGTGTAGTGGACATCAAAAAAGAGCATCCCAATGTAGTCAGAATGAAAATTCTGGGCGCACGGGTGGTACCTGTAGAACGCGGCACCCAAACACTAAAAGATGCTGTTGATGCAGCATTTGAAGCTTACCTTGAAGATCCGGTCAGCCAGCTTTATGCCATAGGCTCCGTGGTTGGTCCTCATCCGTTCCCCATGATGGTCAGGGATTTCCAGCAGATCGTAGGGTTGGAAGCAAGAGAACAGTTTCAAGATATGACCGGTAAACTGCCGGATAACCTGGTAGCATGCGTAGGCGGCGGTTCCAATGCAATGGGCCTGTTTTCTGCATTCCTCAAAGACGACAACGTGACCATTTATGGTGTTGAACCCTCAGGCCGTGGTTTTAAAGACGGCGACCATGCAGCCACCCTGACTCTGGGCAAACCCGGCGTCCTGCACGGTTTTTCCTCATACCTGCTCCAGGACGACAACGGAGAACCGCTGCCGGTGTATTCTGTTGCTTCAGGCCTTGACTATCCGGGTGTCGGTCCCCAGCACAGCCTGCTCAAGGATCTTGGCCGGGTTAACTATGTTACCGCCTCAGATGATGAAGCCATCAATGCCTTTTTCGAGCTATCCCGTACTGATGGTATCATCCCGGCTATTGAAAGCGCCCATGCCATGGCTTATGCCGTAAAACTTGCCAAAGAGGCAGGCAAAGGCAAAACTGTTTTGGTGAACCTCTCCGGCCGAGGCGACAAGGACATTGACTTTGTTATTGAAAACTATGGAAAGGATTTCGGTATCTAAACCCGAAGGTCTGGCCAATTGAACGATTAAAAGCCGCTGAGTCTCTTTCTGAATTGAATGATAGACTTAGCGGCTTTTTGTTTTATCCAGCCCAAAAGATTGTATTCAGTAATTCTCAAAATAATTTTTTGATTGGCCATTGTGAAAAGGGGCATCCCATATATAAATGCCGGCCCGTTTATTCTAAGAAGCGGCTGCCGAATTTTTTTCAAAAAATCCGCCTGATGCCGTCTTCTTAGAACAAACGAGCCTAAGTGCTAAAACGAACAACACCTTCATTTGAGGATGCTACCGATAATTAATCTATCCAACATTTTAAAGGAACATATTTTTGCAAACCGTTTTAGAGACCTGATCCTCAATCACTCTGGGTAACGGACACTTATCTATGTCTCAAATCTGACTTTTTTCAATTGAGCAGAGCAAAAAATTATAAAGAATTAAAGGTGAACCGGATAAAGAAAAAGCCTTTGAGCAAATATGACTAAATAGATTTGGGATTGGATGACAATCTTTTTCATTGCAATTCTTGACAAAAGGCCCATCCAATCCATATCCTAGTCATATGGTCGTCTTGGTCAAAGTTTCTGTTGATCCAATGCCATATCAAGCAAGACTGACCTAAAGGAGACAGGAAATGAGGTATATCCTTCTTTTACTTTTTTTTATCATATTGCCGGTATGTGCTGTCGCTCAGGGTCCGATCGGTGATACTATAGATTGCACCGATATTCGTATTGATTATATTGATGATCCGAATCTTACAAAAGAAGAACGGCTGATTCTCATGGAAAAAGCATTGATGGACTCCATCAATAAATTTGACTATTGTCAAAAGCAAAGAGCCATGAAAAGTGCCACTGATACATCTAACAATGATGGTTCCAGCAGCAGTATTCAGGGTACGGACGGTGATGGAAATATGGAACAGGGTGATGCCGGAGAAACAGAGAATGAAGGTGGGACGTTTTCTGGTGGGATGGAATCCGCTGCCAGTTCGTCCATGTCCGGCACGGAACCTGCCCCGTCTGAAACCGAACTTTCCGAGGTAGTTTCAGAAGATTCTCAGCCCCAGACATCTGTTGAAGCACAAGAGATGTCTGGAAGTGAAATGAAAGAAAAGCCTAAAGACAGGGTCAAATCAAATTCCGGCGTTTCAATGAGTAACGGACAAACCCCGGAAGATATCCCAGATGCAAAAAATGACGATGCACTGGCAGCTCAAATCCGTTATGCTGCAGAAAATGAAACGGATCCTGAAAAAAGAAAACAATTGTGGAATGAATACCGCAAGTATAAAGGACTTCCTAAAAAGTAGCGTATAAACGACAGGTGCTATCATGCTTGTAAAAAAAATATTTACCGTTTTTTTAGTCTATACATTCATCTTGGCTGGCTGTGCCACAAAGAATACTCATGTCACATCGGATTCTATCGGCCCCAAATCCTCATCAGAACTCAAAAAACAGCAGAAAATAAAGGAGCAGGAGGAGACAATAGCGACTGAGGTGCGTCCAAAAATAGACGTGATTATCCCGGTATTTGATCCGGGCCTGCCTGAAGATCCCGAAGACTATAAAAAGAACAATATCTGGCCGGAACTGCGACGGTCCGAAGCAAACCGGTTTGCCTGGAAACTTAAAGAAGCCATGGATGAAACCGGCAAATTTGGTGCGGTCCGGGTCACACCGGACAGTTCGGCAACAGGCGGCATCTACGTGCTTGGTGAAATTGTCGAATCCAACGGTGAAGAGGTTGAAATTGACATTATAGTTGTTGATATAAGCGGTAACGAATGGCTTGATGAATCTTACGATCACACTGTTTCAGAGGATTTTTTCACCAATCCGCGCAATAAAGAAAAAGACCCCTATAATCCTGTATTTGAAAAAGCTGCCCAGGATATTGCCGAAGAATTGAAGGACCATGATGATAAAGAACTTTCCGATCTTCACTATCTTGCAGACATTCGTTTTGGGGCTGGTTTCTCAGAGCCTGCGTTTGGCCAGTTTATGAGCAAACGCAACGGCAAAACACGTTTAATTGCAAAACCCAGTGAAGATGATCCCATGTACAGCCGGATCAAGTCTATCCGAGTCCGGGACCAGATGTTTGTTGATTCCATGCAGTCCAACTATGCGGCTTTTTCCTCTCAGATGGATAAAAGCTACCGGATGTGGCAGGAGCAAAGCCAGATAGAGGTAAAGGCTGCCAAGGAAGCGGAAAAGGCAAAATGGGCCAATGCCATTGGCGGAACTATTCTTGTCGGCCTGGCTGTGCTGTCCGGGGTGGCCGGTGCCAGGTCTGACAGCTACGGCGGTTCAACTGCCGGTGCAACAGGTGCCATTATTGGCGGTATGGCCGGTGCGGCCATGATAAATGAAAGCTTCAAAACCAGCGAAGAGGCCAAAATGCACCGTGACGCCATTAACGAACTTGGCCAGTCTCTGGATATGGAGCTTTCTTCCCAGGTAGTTGCCTTTGAAAAGCAAACAGTGGAACTTACAGGGAATGCAAAAGAGCAGTATGATCAGTGGCGTGACTTCCTACAGAAAATCTACGAGCAGGAGACGACTCCTGACGTTCAGCTATAGTTAAAAACATGCTTGATGAAAAGCTTGAAAAGGCGAAAAAAGAAAGCACCAGAAAAAAAGGAATGCTGATAATCGGCATTGTTTCCGCACTGGTGATTCCACCTGTTCTCTGGTTCAGTTTTATCGGTTTAAAAACCCTTATGCAGTCTTCCGGCAGCCCGCCTGCGTATATGCAGCAACAGGCGCCTGTAAATCAAACGCCAGCATTAAACACTGTTGTCACAAATGGACAGGATCAAATCTTGTCGGACACTAAAATATTGTCTGACACAAAAAAACAGGAGCTGCGCGAGCAGTTCAAGTTAAAATTCAGCCAATATGAAGCCCAGATTGAGCCTGAACTGAAACAAAATCAAACTTGGATGCCTGAAAAACAGTTTGAAATTAACGAGTTGAAAAAGACCAGCCTTAATTTTTTTAGTACCGGCGAATATACCGATGCCCTCAAAACCCTTGAGAAGACACAAATTCTTGCGGATTCCGTGATCGAACAAAAAGATCAGGCATTTAAAGACCAGTTTAACAGCGCACGGCAAAATTTTGATAACGATCAAGTGGCGCAGGCAAAATTTCATATTGAAAAAGCCTTGCATATCAAACCTGAACAGCAGCAGGCGCTTGACCTTTTAAAGGAGATCAAAAAGCTTGCGCAGATTATGCCTTTGCTTACACAGGTTGAGGTGGCCCGTGCAGAAAACAATTTTTCCACAGAGTACAAGCTTCTGGGCCAGATCCAGACTATATCTCCAGAACGAGAAGGGATTGCCAAACGACGAGCAGAGCTTGAATCTTTTTTAAAAGAACAGGCATTTGCCCATCATATCGATAGCGGATTTAAGGCAGTTGACGCGGCAACCCCACAACTTGCGAGAAAACACTTAAAGCAGGCAAAAACCATTGCACCCAAGCGTGAGGAAACAAGTCTTCTTGCGGACCGAATCACTAAGCTTGAGCGGAAATTGAGGATAAACGCTGCCATAAATGAAGCAGACCAGGCTATTCGCAGGGATGACTGGCAGGCAGCGTTGCTTGCTTATCTGAACGCAGCAAAAGATGCCCCCCAAGATCAAATGATTCAAAATGGGATTACACGAGCAAAGAAGTTAATATCCCTTGATAAGTCGTTTACCACCCTCTTAGCAGATCCATATCAACTCTCGGATCCTGTTGCAAAAAACAATGCTGAAGCTCTGCTGACACAAGCCCAGCAAATGGAACAGTACTCATTTTCACTCCAATTGAAAGCCAAGGAATTGGCTGAAAAACTTCCCATCATGCAGCAGAAGGTGATGGTGACGGTCATTTCAGATGAAAAAACTTATGTCAAGGTGATCGGTGTCGGCAATGTTGGCCATGTGATTGAAAAAGTCATCCGGCTCAAGCCAGGACGCTATACCTTTGAAGGCAGTAGAAACGGCTATGTTTCAAAACGGGTTAAAACCTTAATCCCATATGATCAAAAAGCACCGCCAATACGTGTCATCTGTGATCAGCCCATTTAGGTGGTTAAAAATGAATCAGTTTAATAAGAAACTTGTTGAGGCAAAAAAAAGACAGCTAAAGATGTATTGGTATGCTGCCATTGGGCTTGTGGCCGTACTTTTAATTACAGTGCTGGCAGTTTTTTCTTCCAGGGGAACACAGATTGACATTTTTCCACAAGAAGCACGGTCTCAAGCAACAATTTCTGTTTCCGGCGTTGGATTTGCTTTTGGGGGTACGATTTATTCATTGGCATCAAACCCTGAAATTGAAGTGGGATCCCCGGGATTTAAAACGACGATTCACAAAATAGGAAAGGAGGCGATTGGCGGGCACTACCACGTAAACTTGTTTGCCCTGCCCGGCCGACTCATTGCCTCAACCTCCATCAGCGAAACAGCCACGGCAGATAAAACCATCTGGATGCTGGGCAATAAAAAATTGGACAGGACTGGCCGCCTTGAGACATCTCTTGAAGCAGGGAAATATACCCTCATTGCAGACCACCCGTATTTCAAACTTGAAGAGGCTGAGATCGAAATGGTCAGGGGAAAGGAAACCAGTATTCGAATGGACCTTCATCCTGTACCAGCACATTTGGAAATCAATTCAACACCCAGTGGGGCGGCTCTTTATATCGGACAGGAGAAAGTGGGGGTTACCCCATTTAAAAAAGAACTTCCGGCAGGAGAATATGACCTTCGGATCACGGCCGCCAATTTTCAGGAGACAAATGAAACCGTTACCCTGACAAGGGATAAAAACCAGGTGATCAGAAACTACCGGCTTGCCTTGAAAAAGGCAATTGTAACAGTTGATCTAAACCCTTCAGGCGGAACACTTCTGGTTAACGGGCTTTCAGTAAAAGATATAAACTTCAAGGTTGATGCTACAGTTTCCCATGACCTTGTGTACATGAAACCCGGGTTTTATCGCCAAAAGCAGACCATCTCACCCGCACCGGATGAAAAGGTAAATCTCAAATTTCATCTCAAACCGGAAATCGGTAAGGTTGTGGTCACATCAACACCTGCAGCATTTCTCCACGTGGATGGCAGGAATCTTGGGACAACACCGGTTACGTTAAGCCTTCCTGCAATCCCCCAGAAGATAACTTTAAAAAAAAGCGGGTATCGTTCAGTGGATCGAACGGTTATCCCCAGGGGCGGAGCCGTCCAAAAAATCAACGTTCACCTGGTTACCGAAGACAGGGCAATGCTTAAAGAAGCCAAAGTAAAACTGACGAACACAGCCGGTATCCAGCTCACACAGTTCCGGCCCAACGTGACCTATACCATGGGGGCACCCCGTTCGGAAAAAGGACAGCGGGCCAATGAATTTTTACGCACCGTGACGCTGAACAAACCATTTTATGCAAGCGTTTATGAAATTACCAACCAGCAATTTGCTGCATACAGCCCTCAGCATGCAGGTGGACCAGCAAATCACCCTGTCACAAACATCAGTTGGCAGGAGGCGGCAAGCTTTTGCAACTGGCTGAGTCAAAAAGAGAATCTGCCGCTCTTTTATAAAACCCGCGGCAAAACAGTGATTGGGTACAACAGCCAATCCACTGGTTACCGCCTGCTCAGCGAAGCAGAGTGGGAATGGCTGGCCCGCAGGGCCGGCAAGCAGGGAACTACTATTTTTACTTGGGGAGATTCCTATGTGATTCCTCCCAAAACAGCAAATGTGGCTGATGAAAGTGCAAAGGGACAGGTACAATTTTATGTCCCCCGCTACACAGATGGGTATAGTGGGGTTGCACCTGTAGGCAGCTTTTTAAAAGAGATTGGGGGCCTTTATGATATGGGTGGAAATGTAAGTGAATGGGTACATGATGTGTACGTTATACAGCCGCCTAAAAAAGGAGAGGTGTTTGTGACTCCACTTGGTGTTCAAAATGGCCACGCACATGTGGTAAAGGGAGCGAATTTCAGGTCTGGGACCATCACCACCCTGCGTCCGGCTTTCCGGGAAGGATTGAATACCGGAAGAGATGATTTAGGTTTCAGGATCGGCCGGTATCTATTTTAAAATTGCCGAACACAAATGCCGCCTGATTTCTGGCCATGGGGTATGACAGATATGGAGGAGAAAATGAAAATCAAAAAGAATAAAAAACAGATACTCTGGCTGATACTGGTCATAGGACTGGTACTTGCCGCTGCAACAGGTTATGCGGTGATACCGTCTATCAGCCTTAATTCCCCAACCTCTTTTCCCGTGGATATTTGATATGTTAGATCTTATTAAAAGTCTTGCCGCCCTTTTGGTTTCCATTATAGTGGTCCACCTGGTCTATATGTTTTTTATCCGGCCCGAAGCTGCGGCACTTATGGAAGCAGCGCAGCAGGCAGGGCTTGCCGCCCCCCGTAACCTTGTGGTCCTTTTAAAAGACTGGGAACAGGAAATTTGCTTTATCTTAATGTTTTGGGGCAGCTTTCTGATTATCAGCAAATGCGCCATAATTCTTAAAAACAACTATCTGTTTACCGTGGATCTTGTGGTTGAAAACGATGAACCGGTTGTGGCGGAAAATGTGATTGACAAGTTGGACAATGAATTGTCCGAAGAAAGAAAAAAGTCCCCCTTGATCCAGACCCTGCGCGGCGCTTTGTGGCGCTATGCAGGGACTAAAAATGTACAGAATCTTTCTGATGCAGTCGAGTCCTCCATTGAGGCCATTTCCGTACGCCAGGAAGCGGAAAATGCCATGATCCGTTACTTAATCTGGGCGATCCCATCCATTGGGTTTATCGGTACGGTTCGCGGTATTGGCCAGGCACTATCTCTTGCTGACCAGGCACTTGCCGGAAACATAGCCGGTATGACCAACAGTTTGGGGGTGGCCTTTAATTCAACCCTTGTGGCTCTTTTAATCTCCATTTTCTTGATGTTCCTCTTTCATCAGCTGCAGCGGTTGCAGGACGGATTACTTGTAGATATTCAAGCCTATTGTGACCAATATCTGCTGGCCCGCATTAAGTAGATGAAAAGGCGGATTTATAAAAAATGACTTTAAAGCGTATTGAGCATACATGAGACGCAAGAGAAAGGCAGAAGGGTTTAATCTGGCATTTCTTGATATCATGGCCTGTGGATTGGGCGCGGTGGTACTGGTGTTCATGCTGGTAAAGTACCATGTGGTCGATACAACCGCTCCGGAAGCTGAGCGGCTCAAAGCCGATGTGATTCGTCTAGAGATGGAATCACAGGAACTTGCGCAGACTTTAGAAAAACTGCTTGATGTGTCCCAGGCAGACGCTGATAAAATCGCTGCATTAAAAGCAAAAATCGCCCGGCTCGAACAATCCTTAAAGCAAAAAAACTTAAGCCTTTCCACAAAAAGAGAGCAACTTGCAGCCCTTAAAACAGATATCAAAAACAAGCCTATTGCCAAAAAAGAGGATGTGGTTGAAGACGACAGGGGAGGTGAAGAAAACTATTTGATGGGTTTGAAGGTCCAAGGACAACGGATTCTGATTTTAGTGGATGCCAGTGCCTCAATGACCGATGAAAAGCTCATTGATATTATTCGCCGGAAAAATGGTACCACTGCAGTAAAGAAAGCCGGCCCCAAGTGGCAGCGGACCCGTAGTACAGTTCGATGGCTTCTGGCCCGGGTACCAAAATCAAGCCGGGTTGCAGTAGTGGTTTTCAACGAAACAGTAAACACTTTAGGGGACGGATACTTTGACGCCAGGAATCCAGACCTTTTAAATAAAGTGTATCGCCAAGTGGATGAACTTACACCGACAGGCGGTACCAATCTTGAAAAAGGGTTGAAAAAAGTCAAGCTCATGTCTCCAACAGATTTATACCTTATCACTGACGGGCTTCCCACCAAAGGAGATTCCCGGTATGCGGGTCTTAATCCATTTGCCAATTGCAGCTCCCTTCTCGGCAGATCAGACACCATCAGTGGTGAGTGCCGTGTAAAACTGTTTAGAAAAACGATTAAGGACAACAGTCCGGGCGGAGCAACCGTCAATGTGATACTTTTCCCCATTGAAGGGGACCCTGATGCCGCAAACGAATTCTGGATATGGGCGGCAACGTCGGGTGGCATGGTGATCAGTCCGGCACTGAACTGGCCGTAAAGCAATACGGTTAAAAAATAAGGGCAAACAAGCAAACCCAATGGCTAAACTAAAAGCAAAAGAAAAATTCGAGATATTTAATCTCTCCTTTCTTGATATCATTTCCTGCGGATTTGGTGCGGTTGTCCTGCTTGTTTTGATTTCCAACAGCAACCCGAGTATACCGGCCCAGGGTGTTACAGAGGTGGAAACCCTTCTGGCAAAAGTGGTCACTTTAGAAAAGAATATAAACAATCTGAAACAGCAGATTTCCGACCAGCAAAGAAAAAATGACGAGCAGCTTGCCCAAAGCGGAAGCCTTGGCCGATCAAGCAGCACTCTTTCCCAGAAGCTTGGCACATTGGAAAAAGAAGAGCAAACTCTTGACGGAGATCTTGCAGGCCTTTCATTGGTTGATGAAAGCCTTAAACGAATATCCATCTCCCCTGCGAGCACCAAAACAACCAGGGATGAGGAGGTCGGCGGCATTCCGGTCGATGCAGATCATGTCATTTTTATAGTGGATACTTCCGGCAGCATGCAGGCAATCTGGAAACGGGTGGCCAATGAAATTGTCAATACTTTAAATATTCATCCCCAGGTAAAAGGGTTTCAAATTTTAAACGACCAGGGAAAGTCACTGATCAGGGGGTACAGCGGTCGCTGGATTCCGGATACCCCCCAGCGAAGGCGTTCGGTGATGAACGTATTTGACTCCTGGCAGGATGCCTCCAATTCAAGTCCGGTGGAAGGTATTGAAGCAGCCCTGAGGCGATATGGAAGAACCGGCCAGGCCATGTCCGTATATGTTTTTGGCGATGATTATACCGGCGGCAATTATGATGCTACCATTGCCCGGATAACCAAACTTAACAAAGGTGGCAAAAGCAGTCGGTTGGCCAAAATCCACGGTGTGGGATTTTTATCCAAGCACACAACCAACCGCTTTGCCATTTTGATGCGGGAGTTAACCAAAAGAAATGGCGGAACCTTTATTGCCCTGCCGCTTACAAGATAACTGTTACATGTCAGTTTTCTGAAAAAACAAGAATCTGCTTATAACAACTCTCAAAAT
>JAKSAU010000258.1 GCA_022361535.1 Desulfobacterales bacterium | reverse complement strand
TCTTTTGTTTCTCTGTCCATTTGCCCCTGGAAATGTCCACCCCGTTCAGGCTGATAACAGCATCAATCGGACCGGCAGCATTCATATCTAAAATATTCTTGTACGGGTCCCAATACAGGGCATCTTCTGCTGTATCATCAGGATCCCGAACCAGACGTATCACCTCATGTCCGCAGGTCCGCAAAAAAGGCACCAAGGCTTGGCCAATGGTGCCTGATGCGCCGGAAATAAGAATCCGCTGCTTTCGAACCCGCCCTACCAGATTTTCCATATCTTGCTTTAAAACCTGGTGGCGGTAGGAAAAAATCCGTTCCAGTTCCTTTTTTGCATACCCGTAAAAAGGCAGGCTGAAAATATTGAAAGGCAGTTTGAACCGGACCCTGTCCTCCATAACAGTTGAAGTGCTGGTCTCAGGATGAAACAAATGACTGTGCTCCCACAGGGCAAAAGGCCCTTTGGTCTGACAGTCACGAAACATCCTGTTTTCCTTATATTCCACATGTTCGGCCTCCCATATCATGGGAACACCGAGCGTTTTCATTTTGAATTTAACCTGCACCCCTTTATCAATGCCTTCTCCCTTCCTTGAAATCAGACTGAGCGGCGTCCAGGGAGGTGTCAGCCGGTTTATAGCACCATTTCTGGCATGCCAGGCAAAAAGATCCTCCACAGGTACATTGATAAGGGTTTTTTTAGTAAATATCCTTTCCTTCATGACCTGCCTTACGGGGTAAATGATTATTGATTTTGCAGGCCTTATATTATATGAATACCAAACAAGTTGAAACCCTTATCTGTGCAATATTTCCTATTTTAAAACCACTTTAAGGGTTACTAAAATGGCATAGGCTTTGCATACCATGCTTTAGTATTTCAAAATATAAGGAAAACCTTAAAAATAACACTTTTTACCAAACGGAGGATAAAAAATGGATAAATATGAATGCCCCTGCGGATATGTTTATGACCCTGCCGAAGGCGACCCTGACAATGGAGTAGCTGCCGGAACTGCTTGGGATAATCTGCCTGAAGATTGGGTCTGTCCACTTTGCGGCGCTGCCCAGGAAGATTTTGAAAAACTTTAAGGATCAAACCCCAGGAGAATAAACAAATGTACAAACCCTTTGAAATTGCAGATAACATTTTTTCTGTGGGCTGCAGGGACTGGGATATCAGGGACTTTCACGGCTATTCTACCTATGAAGGCACAACTTACAATGCCTTTTTAGTTCTGGGAGAGCAAAACATCCTTATCGATACAGTCAAGGAAAAATTCGGGGATGAACTGCTGGCGAACATTTCCAGGATCATCGATCCGAAAAAAATTGATGCCGTCATATCCAATCACACAGAAATGGACCACTCCGGAGCCATACCTAAGGTCCTTCATAAAATCGGAAAGGACAAACCGGTTTATTGTTCAAAAATGGGAGCCAAAAACCTGAAAAGCCATTTCAACCGGGAGTACAACTTCAAGGTCGTTGGAACAGGAGATACCCTGACCCTTGGAGACAAGACCTTCTCATTTCTTGAGACAAGAATGCTCCATTGGCCCGATTCCATGTTCACCTATCTGCCGGATCAGGCTATTCTTTTTTCCAGCGACGCTTTTGGGCAGCATTATGCGGGAGATAAGTTTTTTGATGATGAAATTGGGGATGAAATCATGCCCCATGCACGAAAATACTATGCCAACATCCTGCTCCATTTTTCTCCCAGGGTCCAGGCCCTGCTCAAAGATGTGGCCAAACTGAATTTGAAAATCGACATGATCTGCCCGGATCACGGTATTATCTGGCGGGATAACCCGTCTAAGATCATCCAGGCCTATGACCAATGGTCCAGGCAGGAGCCGACCAAAAAAGCGGTTGTCATTTTTGATTCAATGTGGGAAAGCACCACCAAGATGGCACGGGCCATCACCTCAGGTATTGAGTCCGAAGAAGTCAATGTCAGACTGATGAATACCAGGAAATGGCATCGCTCAGACATCATGACAGAAATCATTGATGCAGGTGCAATTGCCGTAGGCTCGCCCACATTAAACAATAGTATCTTCCCCGTTATTGCCGATGTCATGACCTATGTAAAAGGGTTGCGTCCCCAGAACAAAATTGCAGCGGCATTCGGTTCTTACGGCTGGAGCGGAGAAGCGGTAAAAATTCTGAATAAAGAATTTGAGGACATGAAACTGGAAATTATTGATCCAGGGGTTAAAGTACAATATGTACCGGATGATGCAGATCTTGACAGATGTTTTGAGTTGGGCGTAAAGCTTGCAAAAACCCTGAAAGAAAAACTATCACAATAACATAGGAACTCTACATTTAAGGAGGAAATAATGGGCAACGAATTCAACGCGAATGACATTTTTGAAATTGCAAAGCAGATCGAGATTAATGGTGCCAAATTCTACAGGGAAGCTGCCAACAGGGTGGATGAAGACGCTCATAAACAATTCCTTCTGAGCCTGGCAGAAATGGAAGACAGCCATGAGCAAACCTTTGCCGACATGCAAAAAGAACTGGGAACGGCTGAAACCGCAGTTACCACATTTGACCCCGAAGATGAAAATGCCCTGTACCTTAAAGCATTGGCCGACACCCGGGTCTTTTTTGAAAAAGACCAGCCAGAGTCTTCTATGAAAGGAATTTTGACTTCTGCCATCGCTGCAGAGAAGGATTCTATTGCATTTTATTTAGGGATGAAAGAGTTGGTTTCCCAGAAAGCCGGCAAAGCAAAATTAGATGACATCATCAAAGAAGAAATGAGCCACATCAAATTGTTGGCTGCTAAACTGGTTGATTTTAAATAAGCATATATAAACAGGCCCCCTGATCATCTATTAGAAATCAGGGGGCTTTTCTATTTTTTGTAATGTATAACGACCTGAGTTAATATCAATTTTCAAAAACTTTCCGATTGGCCCTGGTGAACAGGTGCAAGCCATATACAAAAACCAGTCCGTTTATTCTAAGAAGCGGCTGCCGAATTTTTTGTGAAAATTCCGCCTGATGCCGCCTTCTTAGAACAAACGAGCCCAAGCGCTGAAGTTGAATACCTTCATTTGAGGGTGCTGCCGATAATTAATCTACCCGCATTATAAAAACACATTTTTGAGAACCGCGATAAAATATAAAACCGCCTGGAGTCAAAGTGTTCTCACATAAGATTCCAGGCGGTTTTTAATTTGGCAGGCTGAATAATCAGCCCTCGCCGTATATATATTTTACGATTTCCAAAGGCCGTGGAGGTTACAATAGGCCAGAGCGGTTACTTTGTCTGCATCACATTTAAAGGTTGCTTCAGGGGTAGAAGAAGGCGTCAGCATCATGCGCTGAACGTAAGCACCGTCACATGAAACCAGCTCAATCCATTCAATCCAATGGTCAGGTGTCATGGGATGAGCAGTGCTGCCGACTTTAACCGTATAGCCACCTTCAATTTTTTCAACCACGGGAACATGTTTTTCCACGGCAGCATCCACAGTGTTTTCCACAAGTCTTTCCATGGGTTTGCCGCAACAGGTCACCGGCGGGTTTTCACCGTGAAGAACCTGTACGATATTGCCGCATTTCTCACATTTATAAATCCCCAGTTGTTCAGCCATTGATAACACTCCTTTATCTTAGATTATATTGAACGTTCGTTTCCGGCCTGTATAGAAAGATCTGCCAGATACGCTTTTATAAATTATCCCGGTAAAATTTGCCAGGAATTTTTGCCTGCTGTGCCTTTAGAATCCGGTCTATCCATTGCCCTGAAAGCTCCTGTTTTCCCTTTGATGCTTCGCGGAACAAAGAAGCCATTTGGAAGTAAATCTCGTTCTTGGACTTAACCGCACCATTAAAAGAGGTCTTTCCCCTTTTGGGTGCCCTTCTTTTGTTTTGATGTACAATTGATTCAGCCATCCTTAAGTCCTCCTGGGTTTGGTCCCGGTTGTCGCATGAAACTTCAAGTTCCATGTGCCCATAAAATTTGCAAACTCCATACCACAGCATATTTTTTTCTCTCCAACTCATGAACACCGCCTCAAATCGCCGTTATCCCGCATTGAAAGGACGACAAAAAGATCAAATGACACAACAGGAAACACTGTTGTCTCAAACAATCGTGCATCATCAGGAACACAGCGTCAACTGCCCCTGGCATCTATTTCGTAACCGTAATGAAAATCGTTAGTTAGAGAGTGAGTCTGAAAAGAGACTATCAAAGCAAGGCAGAAAAAATCAAGAAAAAAATTACTCGTTTATGTTCCAAATTTCCCTTAATTCTTCCATGTGGCGAATTAGAATCCCCATATATGCGGCTTCTGTCTCAAGCATCTCGTCATCTTTTTTTCTTAGCCACTCGGACAGCCAGGCAAACCTGAGGGCCAATATATATTCAGGAAACCATTTCCATCCTGTTTCACTGACGATATCAGCTTGCTTAAGACATGATAAAAAGTTTGTGACCATAGGCATGGCAAGTCCTTCAGGGTGCTCGATACCTGCACAGCCGACAAGGTTTGCGGCATCATAACAATCCGGCTTTATTCCTGTAAACTCCCAATCTATTACAGCATTGATTTTTTGACCGTTCCAGATCACATTCAAAGGATGGTAATCCCCATGGCAAAATTTTAGAACAAGTCTGTCGTGGACATCCATGAATTCTTTTTCAAGGAACTTTAGTACAGGCAGATATTGGGCGTGGGCCTTTGGGTGATACTCTGCCATATCTTGAAACAGTTTATAGATATACGCTTTAATGGAAAATTCAGGATAAGTTATTTTCCTGCGTATACCTTTGGCAGCCTTTTGCATATCGATCAAAAAGACAGCCATCTCTTCCCCGATCTGTCCTGACTCAAGCCACTGGGGTCGAGGCAATTTTGTTGAATCCAGAAAACAGGTCACTTGGAAACAGGCATCACCAAAAAATGGAAGAAACTCTCCTGTACGTGTCTTTACAGGAGATAATGCCCGGGAAAGTCCGTTCCGGTTAAGATAATCAAGGGTCTGTGCTACTCCAAGCCGAATCTCATATTTTGCTTTAGCAAATTTTTCTAAAACAAAGAGATTTCCTTGACCATCTTTAATTACAGCCCTGGATAAGGATCGTTCAGGACTGCCCTGAATATCGTATTCCGGGCAGTCCTGTAAATTTTCAAGCCCCCAGAGTTCTGCCATCCAGGATGTGAAGCCTTTATCGTTCAGTTCATATAAGTCTTGCAAGGGCAGCTTCCATTACTTCTTTGGGCTGTGCACCCACCAGGGTTTCGTTGATTTGACCATTTTTTACCAGCAGCAAGGTTGGTACACTGGTAATGCCATACCTGGCACCTGTTGCCGGATTCTCATCCAGGTTCATTTTAAAAAACCGGACCCTGCCTGCATACTTAGGTGCAAGGTCCTCTAAAATCGGTGCAACAGCACGGCACGGTCCGCACCAAGGTGCCCAGCAGTCTACCAGCACCGGCAGTGCCGATCCGATTACCATTGTATTGAAATCTTTGTCCGACACATCGGTCACCTCACCCAGGCTGTCTTTAGGAAAAGGTGTTCTGCAGCGGCCGCATACCGGGCCATCTTGAAGCCGATCCACCGGAACCCTGTTTTTAGCATGGCATGATGTACATGTCAGGATAATTGAATCAGACATGACAGAACCTCCTAGATTATGGCACAAACATTCTTACCATAGTCCTGGGCAGCCTGGATACCACCGCCAACCCATCCGGCCTTGAGCATCAATGGGCCGTCTGACACCATATTCATTTTAAAAATGTGCTCCATGGTGTCAAAAATCCTGCCGGCGGCTTCCCCACTCCAGCCATACGAACCAAACGCACCCGCGGGTTTACCTTCAAGCTCTGCACGCTCTGCAATAAATAGCAGTTGTTTCATAGAGGTAATCATCTCGCCGTGATACGTGGGCGAACCGAACAGGTAAGCATCATAGCCGTTTAGATCTTCTTCACCGTTAATTTCACTGACCCGCTTAATTATTGCTTCGTGACCAGCAATTCTCACACCTTCAGCAATAAGGTCTGCAATTCCCTTTGTTTCTTCGGACCGCGTGGCATAAACAATGAGTACATTTCCCATGTTTCCTCCTGATTCATTTTAGGTTATTCAGAATAAAATACCGGTATCAACGGACTGAATATTTTTAACTCCGGTCATAAACATTGCTTTTTTCAATGTGCTGCGGATATGCTCCAGGTGTAGCCGAACACCGTATGCCCCTGCACCCACCGCAGCACGGATGATATCTCTGCCTAAAAGAACGGCATCAGCGCCAAGCGCAAGCATTTTTAGAACATCATACCCGGTTCTGACGCCCCCGTCCACGGTCAGAAGAATATCTTTTCCAACCTGCTCACGAATCAGCGGCAAAACCTCGGCTGTTCCAGGCGTACTATCAAGAACCCGACCCCCATGGTTAGAGACCCCAACCACAGCCACACCGGCATCAGCACACATCTTTGCTTCATCAGGGCGCATCACCCCTTTTGCAATGAATGGAATAGAAGAAAACTGTACCAGCTCTTCAATATCTTTTACACTTTTCCTGAAAACAGGCTGTCCTTCCCGGGCCATAATTGTGGAGCCTGCACCATCCAGATCAACCCCTACAGCTTTGCAACCTAAGTGTTCCGCTGTTTCAATCAATCCCTTTAATATGTCCTGGGACCGGGGTTTGAATATGGCCATACCATATCCGCTACATGCTTCCATGGCATCAAGACAAGGGTTCTGTTCAGGGGTATAAAACCAGGTGTCACCCCTCATTGCAATGGTCCCGGCATCCTTGGCTCCCATTAGAACCGCTTTGCAAAAATCTGCTTCGTCCAGGGCATCATTATATTTCTGGGCACCGGCAGTAGAAGCCGGCAATACGGGAAACTCAATATCGACTCCCAAAAACTGCGTCCTGGTATCCGGTTCAAAATGATCCCCCACAACAGACATATTAAACCGGACCCTTTCCAAGGCAGCCGTATTGTTCCTGAACGACAGGCCTTTTCCGGCACCTCCCAGACCAATAGGTTTACCATAGCTTTCTCTCTGGCAAATTTTATCCCGGCTCCCATCGCAATTAGGGTAAGCCGCACAGATTCCTTTCATTTTTTTTCGGGCCAAGTCTCTGATTCCTTCCAGGGACACGGGCAAATCGTTTTTATCAACAATCATGCGGTCATCAGATTGACAGGTACTGCACAGATCAGGTTTTTCAGCTATTTGATATTCAGTATGACAGACAGAACAATACCACAGACTCATTAACAACTCTCCTTTTAAGGGTCAGACTTTTTGTTGGCATATTTAAATTAAATTATGTCTCAATGGAGCTTGGAACAGGAAAAAGAAAATCATGCTTTAAATTCTCCTGGGACCTGCTCTTTTCATACCCTATCTTCCAACCCAAAAACAACCCCTGTATCCCTGCCATCTATTTGCCCCGTAACATATAAATTAACCGCCCCACAGCACACTCCAACCCTTAACAAATGTCATAAGCTTAGAGAGCAAAAATCAGGCCAAAAGAGTTAACAGACTTTTACCTTGCCAAACCGGCATGGAATATGCAAAAACCTTTTAAAAGAGTTTGGTATTGACCTTCTTTTTTTCATAACCTGTAGAAAAGACCTGGTCCACAAACATTGCGGACCAACCTCAACCGATCAAGGAGAATATCGAATGGCCACGGAAAAGCCGAAATTATATGCTTTGAGTACTTGCAGTCATTGCAAGTCCACCAAAAAACTGCTCACAGACTGCGATGTTGAGTACGATTATGTAGAAGTAGACGACTTAGAAGGTGAAGAGCGGAAAGCCATCCTGGCGGATATCAAGGAATTGAATCCCAGGTGCTCTTTCCCTACCATAAAAATAAACGAAACAGTTATTGTCGGATACAAAGAAAAAGAAATCAAGGAGGCATTGGGAATAGAAGATGAACGTTGAACAGCTTTATAAGGCACTAAAAAAATCACAAGAAGCCAGAGGCGCCTTCTTCAATAAAGACAAAGACTTGGTATTTGAGTTGCTGGAAGCCCTCATACTAAACAAGGACAGATACGGTTACATGGCCTGCCCATGCCGCCTGGCCTGCGGAGACAGGGAACACGATAAAGACATCATCTGTCCTTGTGTTTACCGGGAACCTGACATGGAAGAATTTGGGGCCTGCTTTTGTGGTCTTTATGTATCGGAAAAGGTACATAACAACGAAGCTCAAGCCGAATATGTTCCCGAACGACGGCCCCCTGAAAAAATTCTTTAATACTTCCTCATTTAATTAATAAAGGAGACAATCATGACTGACAATGAATGTACGCCTGTATTAAATACTGGTTTAAGGGGTGTGGATGTTGCAAGTTCAAAAATATGTGACGTTCAAGGCAAAGAAGGTAAACTCATTTACCGGGGATACCTGATCCAGGATCTGGCTGAAAAAGCCAACTTTGAAGAAATCTGCTTTTTGCTCCTGTACGAACGTCTCCCTATAAAGACGGAACTGGATGATTTTACCCGGAGCCTGGCTGCAAAAAGAAAGGTGCCTGACAATATCTTTGATTTTATGGCGGCCCTGCCACCGGATATGAACTCCATGGATGTACTTCAGGCCGTAACGCCAATGCTGATCCAGACTGATCCCAATGCCGGTAAAGAAGGTATGGAAAACACGCTGTATAGTGCAGAAAACCTGATTGCAGGTATGGCAACCTTAACAGCAGCCTGGGACCGGATCAGAAATAAGAAAGCCCCCATTGACCCGGATCCGAAACTTGGACATGCTGCAAACTTCCTTTACATGCTCAACGGAGAAGCACCAAGTGAAGAAGTTGCCCATTTCTTTGACACAGGTTTGGTTCTTCATGCGGAGCACTCTTTTAATGCATCAACTTTTACCGCACGGCAGGTAGCATCAACCAAGGCCCATATCTATTCAGCCATCTGTGCTGCCATGGGATCATTGTCAGGTCCATTACACGGCGGTGCCAATGTAAGAGTAATGAAAATGCTCAAGGAAATAGGAGCTGTCGATAAAATTGACGCCTATATTAACAACATCCTTGATTCCGGAGGACTCATTATGGGCCTGGGCCATGCGGTTTATCAAACAGATGACCCGCGTGCTCATATCCTGTCCCCCATGAGCAAGCGGATGGGAGAACTTGCCGGAGACACCACCTGGTATGAATTATCAAAAGAGTTGGAAATAAAGGGCAAGGCTGCCTTCAAAGAACGTAAAAACAGGGAGATTTATTGCAATGTAGATTTTTATTCCGCATCTCTTTTTTACTCCATGGGAATTGCCACTGATTTGTTTACGCCTTTATTTGCCATATCCCGGGTAAGTGGCTGGACTGCTCATGTGATTGAGGAACAGTTTGCAATGGCAGCACCTAAGCCTTCATTGTACAGGCCTGGTGCAGCATATGTCGGAGATTACTGCGGTCCCGATGAATGTGCATATACTGAAATTGATAAACGCTGATATTGAACGTTAACAATCTGATAAACGAAAATTAGGAAAACAAAATAATTATGAAAAAATGGCAATGTACGGTTTGCAAGTACGTACACGAAGGTGATGAGCCACCTGAAAAATGCCCGGTCTGCGGTGTACCGGCAAGTAAATTTATCCTCCTTGAAGACACACCAGACACCGGGGAGACGAAAGAAGCCGAAGATAAACCAATGACTGAGAAGCAGCCGGAATCTGAACAGAAGATAGAACCGGAACCCGAGCCAGAACCACAGACCCTGTTTGAAAAAGTAACCTATTTGATGGTCAAGCACCATGCCCACCCGGTTTCGGTTCACACACCAAACGGTATATTGCCGGCAGCGGTGATACTCTTTATCCTGGCCTGGCTGTTTGGTTCCACCTTGTTTGTAAAAGCAGGGTTCATCAACTTGGTCTTTGTGATTCTGGCCCTGCCCCTGGTCCTTTTTTCAGGAGTACTGGAGTGGCAAAGAAAATACGCCCAGGCAATGACAGTCATTTTCAAGGTAAAGATCCTGGCAGCAACAGTTACCACCACAGCCTGTGTTATCTCAGTGGTTTGGTATCTGATTGACCCAAATGTTCTCTCATCATCCAAATCCTGGATGTTTATACTGATAAACCTGATAATGCTTGCGGGTGCAGGTATTGCCGGCCATATCGGCGGCAAACTTGTATTTAAAGATTAAAAACAAAGGCCCTGGCCGAAGAGGTCTTCTGCCAGGGCCTTTAAATTTAGTTAGTTTACAAGCTAAACTTCAAGGATCAGGCCGACCGGACAATGATCTGATCCGAAAATTTCATTGTCGATAAACGCATCTTTAACAATTCCGTCATCAATTAAATCCCGTGTTACGAAAAAATAGT
>JAKSAU010000085.1 GCA_022361535.1 Desulfobacterales bacterium | reverse complement strand
TGCTTAAGGGAAAGGGGAAGCTCGGGGAACGCGATCTTGGTGACGTTGGCGCCGAGGGCTTCCATGGCGGCCTGGAGCTGAAGCTCGGGAGGAGTCCGGATCTTCAGGCCCACGACGTCCTCAGGGGTGTTCACGGGCTGAACGGTGTTGGTCAGGTTGCGGAATCCGTATTCCCAGTTGGACAGGAACACCAGGCCCTGCTCTTCGATGTCCGGAGCGACCCAGTCCTGGAAGGGGCCGTCAAGAACGTCATAGGCATGCTGGTAGTCGTTGAAGACGAAGGGCATCATCACCACAGCGAATTTCTTGGAGTACTTGTCCAAGGCACCCTGGGTGGGAAGGCTCATGTCGATGGCGCCGAGGATGTTCTGCTCGAGCATTTCCGGCGGAGAACCCAGCTCATTGGCGGGGTAAACTTCCACCTTGATTCGACCGTCGGTCCTCGCTTCCACGTTCTCGGCGAACTGAAGGGCCGCCAGGTTGCCCGGATGATCCGCGGCGGCATAATGACCGAAGCGCATGACGATGGGTTCGTCGGCACCGGCTTCCTCGGATCCGCCATTGGCGAAACCGAAGGCAGCCACGACGGCGAGCAGCGTTGCTGCGATGAGTACCTTTTTCATAGAAACCTCCTATTTCACTACCCGGCGGTTAGTCCGCCGGATGAGTCCTCTTGGTTTTGATCGGGGGTGGCTTTGCCGCCGCCCCCTTCCCTCTCTACTCGTCTTCCAGGAGTCCCTGGGCCCTCATGAGCTCAACGTGGCTCTCCCGAGGGGGGGCGAAGATGTCGATGCCCTTGAACCCGGTCTTGGTCACGCCGCCGTGCTCCACGTTGGGGGGATGCACCACGACGTCGCCGGCTTCGATATGGAAGGTCTCGCCGTCCACCACATGCTCTTCGGAGCCCTCGAGGATCACCAGGATCTGCTCTGCCGGGTGGCTGTGCATGGGGAATTCGGTTCCCGGCGGATTCTCGATGAAGCTGACCAGGGCATGCTCACCCAGGATGAAACGGGTGGCCGATTCCTCGGTCAGCTGAGTCAGGGGGAGGTCTTCGATCTTGTAGACATACTTCTTGTCTTTCATTGTTGCCATGATTGTCTCCTATCTTGTTTCACATAGCGGCATTCGGTTTCATGCTCAAGTCACACTAAACCGAC
>JAKSAU010000535.1 GCA_022361535.1 Desulfobacterales bacterium | reverse complement strand
CTTCGCGGTCTCCAAGATCGTTACGAAGCGCATCACCGCGTACGCTTCACAGATGAGGCCCTGTTCCAAGCTGTGGAACTGTCGGTCCGTTATATCACCGGACGTTGCCTGCCCGATAAGGCGATCGACGTGATCGATGAAGCCGGTGCTCGCGTGCGGCTGAAAAACTTGACCCCTCCCCCGGATCTCACCGAGATCGAGGGCAAGGTCGAGAAGTTGCAACGCGAAAAGGATGAGGCCGTGCGTAATGCCGATTACGAGCGTGCCGCCTCTCTACGCGATGAAGCTCAGCAGATGCAGGAGGAAAAGAATAAGCTCCACAAGGACTGGTACGATGAGAATCGCGAGTCGACCGGAGTCGTGGATGTCGAGATTATCGCGGAAGTCGTCAGTAATATCACCGGTGTCCCCTTGACCCGTCTGGAGAAGAAGGAAACCCAACGGCTCCTGGAACTCGAAGCCGAGTTGCATAAGACCGTGGTGTCGCAGGATGATGCCATCAAATCCATCGCCAAGGCTGTACGTCGTAGTCGTAGTGGTATGAAGGATCCGAATCGGCCCATGGGCTGTTTCATCTTCCTCGGCCCCAGTGGTGTGGGTAAGACCCTTCTCGCTCAGGCGCTGGCGGAGTTCCTGTTTAGCGATCGTAATGCCATGGTTCGCTTGGATATGAGTGAATTCATGGAGAAGCATAATGTCAGCCGTCTGGTCGGTGCCCCTCCCGGATACGTGGGTTACGAAGAGGGCGGCCAATTGACCGAACGTATCCGTCGACGTCCCTATGCGGTCGTCCTACTCGACGAAATCGAGAAGGCTCACCCGGATGTCTACAATATGCTGCTGCAGATCATGGACGAAGGTCGTCTCACCGATAGCTTCGGTCGTAGCATCGACTTCAAGAACGTGATCCTGATCATGACCAGTAATATTGGTGCGGAACTGATCAAGAACCAAGGCGGTTTCGGCTTCGGTAAGAAAACCCCGGATGCCAATTACGACAAGATGAAGGAAGTGATCAGTAAGGAAGTGGAACGTCACTTCCGGCCTGAATTCCTCAACCGTCTTGATGAGATGATCGTCTTCAGACCGCTGACGCGTGACGATCTGACCACCATCGTGGATTACGAATTGGCCAAGGTCTTCAAGCGTCTGATCGAACACGGTCTCAAGCTCGATCTGACCGAGCAAGCCAAGGAATTCCTCATCGACAAGGGGTATAACCCCGAATTCGGTGCCCGACCCTTGCGTCGTGCGATTGAGCACTATATCGAGGATCCCATGTCGGAACTCTTCCTGGCCGGTGAGTTCAAGAATAAGAACCTGGTCAAGATCGACGTCAAGGACGAAGATAACCTTCAATTTGAAGGTGAAAAGATGGAAGAAGAGACCAAGGAAGAAGAGGAAAAGGTCGGTGCTGGTACTGCCGAAGAAACCTCTGAACAGTAAAGACTTAGGCAAAAATATGGTAAATCCCAGGCCACATGCTCGCATGTGGCCTTTTTTATTGGGGGGGGGGGATGACTCTCAAGCTAGCCGGGTAGACTCTTATCGTTCGCTGTGATTTTAACTTGGTAAACTGAGGAAATTACTGCTTGTCGAAAAGATGGGATAGAGATAACATTCGCATCGATTATTGAAAATGCCCATATTGCAGATTGGCTCACTGTGACGCAGAGAATGGGTATTTGGCTGCGTCTCACAGAATTGAGCGAGATCTGCCTTAATTGGGCTGGAGTTTGCCTTTGAAGATGCTATTGACCTCCGTTTTCGGCCCCTTTGGCGTCAACGACGACTATGGGGAACGCGAAAACAAGATGGAGTTGTTTCATAATCAGGTTACCCGCGAGCAGGGGATCTATTCCTACCGCTTCAATCACGCCAGTCACGGTCTCTATTTTATGGCCGAAAACGTGGATATTCCCACCACGGTGCTAGATTTTCCTACCTTGAAAAAGTTTCGGGCGGAACTGAAGCATGGCTATGATTACGTGGGGATTAGTTTCATTGTGCCCAATTTTGATAAGGCACAGAAGATGGCATCGCTCGTGCGGGAACTCTCCCCCAAGACCAAGATTATCCTGGGGGGCCACGGTGCTAGCATCCCCGATCTTGAGTCGATGATCGAGTATGACTATATCTGTCATGGTGAGGGGATCCGTTTCATTCGGGAGCTTCTCAATGAGGATCCAGACAAACCGATCAAACATCCTCTCTCTTATAGTTCTTTCAACCGCCAGGTGATGGGCGTGCCGTGGGCACCGGATGGGGGGATTCTGATTACCGGGGTGGGGTGTGCTAACAAATGCCGTTTCTGTGCGACATCCCATTTCTTTGGCGAGTACATGCCCTATCTCCGTACCGGACAAGAGATCTTTGATGTCTGTTGTGAG
>JAKSAU010001030.1 GCA_022361535.1 Desulfobacterales bacterium | reverse complement strand
CTTATCAAAGAGAAGGGCGTAGTCCGTGAAAAGGACCCGGGCCTCCTGGGCCAGTTTGTTTCCCTCGGAAGCGGTCAGCATATCCGACAGAAGTGTCATCCCGTCTACAAATGCGGTCCTCACCTCTTTGTACTTGTTATAATAATCCGGATCGGATGAGACAATATATTTTTTTTCAAACATGATCAGGGATAAGAGGGACATGGACAGGTTCTCACAAAGGTTGAGGCTCTGGGTGTCGGTGTCGATAATATCCCGGGACAGCCGGCCCAGTGTGTCCAGCTTATAAATGGCATAGGCCCCCACAAAAATCAGAAACCCGATCATAATCAGGTTTCCGATCACAAGCCGCTTGAAAATGGTGAGTTTCATTGTTGTACCTGTCCTTAATATGTAAAATGGGAATCTGACATTCAATTTACATGCCATGGGTTTCGGCTAATAGATGCCAGATACCGGCATGCCTGTCGGATACCGGAAATATCGCCATGGGAGAAGTGATATATCATCAAATCAGGGATAAATCGATGATATTTTCACGGAAAGAGCGGGCTTGCCGGTAGCTTGTTCTGTCTGATACCCCCGCCGGTAAAGGGAAATGGCAGCCTCGGCGTCAGCGGGCACAGAGTTTGCTGTCTCCTGCGATAAGAATGGTTGCGATAAGCATCTCGTAAAAAACGGCAACGGTAAAATTGGCGATCAGGCCGAACGGTCTCATTCACGCGTTCGGTCCGTTGTCACATCCTAACACTGCGTACAAGGAAAAAAATGAATCTGCAACAGACCCGTCAACTGCTCCAGAATTCCCAGAGCCGCTTTATCTCCTTATTTGAGCAATCTCCCCAAAGCATGGTGCTGTTTTCCCCTTCCGGTTATATCCGGGGCGCCAACCAGGCATTTGAAGAACTGTTCAACCTGGCGGCCGATGATCTGATTGCCGTGAATTTCAATCTCATAGAACATGACACCATTATGGGATCCGGGATATTTGAACACATTTTTATCGGATTTACCCGGAAGTTTGTCGAACTGCCCCAGACCGTTATTTTCAGCGGCAAAACCGTCCGCATCGTGGACAATGACGACTTGTGGCTTCGCTGCTGTCTCTATCCGGTCCGGGATGATCAGGGCGAGGTTATTGAGGTGGTCATGATGCACCGGGACGTTTCCAGCCAGTTTCCCCCGTCCCTGTTGAATTTCAACCGGGAACTGGAAAACCGGGTGGCGGAGCGGACCCGGAAACTG
>JAKSAU010000026.1 GCA_022361535.1 Desulfobacterales bacterium | reverse complement strand
TCGACCTTCAGATTCAATTTCATCAATGGTCAAGGGTTGTCGGACTGGCGAAAAAAGGTATGGTGGAAGGTTATTTCCCTGAATATTATGCCGACAGCATCACCGCCTATGCCCGATTTTCAGATCCCATTCCTGCAGGCCCTCTCGGATTTTTCAAACTAAAAGATGCGAAGATAGAATTTTCGACCCTCAAAAGTTTGACCGGTTATCGTATCGGTATTGTCAAAGGCTATATTAACTCAAAAGAATTTGACATGGCTGACTACCTGGAGAAACACCCGGTCAAAGACGATCTGACCAATCTCAAACTATTGCTTGCGCACAGGGTCGATTTGGTGGTTGCAGATAAATTCGTCGGATTTTACCTGGCCAACCGCCATTTACCTGACCAGGTTGCAGACATTGAGTTTATGCCCAGGATACTTGAAAATAAGGATGTATATGTATGTGTTTGCAACACACTGAAAAGCCAGGCCTATCTTTTAAACGCATTTAACCGCGGATTGGCCTCCATGCGGGTGGATGGAACCCTGGATTTATTTTTATCAAACCTGCTCTCTAATATACCGGATCACGTGAGTGAACCAACGCCTTAAGCCGACCTCTCAATTGAGAAAAAAAAGTAATACCAACAACTCAAAAAACACTTTTTTATAACCTAATAGTAATAAATTATTGGCATACTCCCTTAAAATTATGTATGCTCTTAACTCATTTTCAAATAATCTAGCGGAGGAGTACTCGATGAAACGTTTTATTAAGGCAGTTTTTTTGGTTTCTTTGTTCGCAATCAATTTCGGAATCCTGTCGTCAACTGTTTTTGCCGGCGATAAACTTGTACTTGCCACCACCAATTGGGAACCCTATGTGGGGGAAAAAATGATGGACGGCGGTTATGTCGCAGTAGTTGTCAAAGAAGCATTTAAACGTGGCGGCATGGATGCGGAGTTCAAGTTCCATCAGTGGTCCAGGGTTGTCGGACTTGCAAAAGCAGGAAAGGTTGACGGCTATTTCCCGGAATACTATGCAGACAGCGTTAAAGCCTATGCGGCTTTTTCAAATCCCATGCCTGGCGGGCCTTTGGGCTTTTATAAGCAAAAAGGCGCAGATATTAACTTCAATGGTCTTGAAAGTCTTAAGGGTAAAAAGATCGGCGTTGTTACAGGCTACGTCAACACTGAAGAATTTGACAATGCATCTTTCTTGACCAAAGACGCATCAAAAGACGATCTGACCAACTTAAAGAAGCTTGTGGCAGGGCGGATCGACTTGATGGTTTCCGATAAATTCGTGGGCAAATACCTTGCACAGACCAATATGCCGGATAAAGTCGATTCGATTGAGTTTATGTCTCCGTCATTGGCAGAACTTGACCTCTTTGTGTGTGTTCCGAATAAAAGTGGGAAACAGTCCGCCATATTAGAGGCATTTAACACCGGAATCAAGCAGATGAAAGAAGACGGAACTTTAAAAAAGATATTGGCAGATTTTGGATTCTAATTAAAACAAAACCTGACCATACCACCTAAAATATCCGGGCCGGTTTTTTATCCGGCCCGGGTATTTTTATTCTATCCTCCTGAAATCAAAAAACAATATAATATCGTAATTTCATCACTTCACCCCGCCTTTCATATATGTTTTTCGCCCAATTAATTAAAAACAGGGTAAAAAAAGACACATATAGAACTAAAAACTAACCGTTACCTAACAACAGTCAAACACACCAAGGGCATACTTTCCAAAAATTTAGTGCAACCCCAAATTATCCCTTAAAATCAAACAGAGGGAAAACCAGGATAACTGTAAACGGTTTAGCAGTAATGCGGAAGATTTGACAAGACTTTCCGGGACCCAAAAAACAGATTGTAAGGCGGGTTATCATTTAATTTTAAAGGAAATCTACTTATGGATGACATCAAAGAAAAACATGCGAAGTTGAACCGGATTGATCTTGATCAGATCCTGGCAACAGCCTTGGCAGAAAAAGAGGCACTTCTTGGTAAGTTCCCAAAATTGAAAACTCTTCAACAGGAAATCGACCAAGACATAGATAATGAAGATAGCCTGGCTGACAAATTATACACCATGGGAGTTGCCCACGCCCGTTTCCGTGGTAAAACAAGGTCCTGATCCCATTCACCAGGCCCTGTTCCTGGCCGGTGTATTGCCGGCCAGGGTTTCTTTGTTTTTACCCTCCTGAAACAAGACGAAAATACAATGTTTTTGTTTCGTCACTTACCTGGCAGTCGAGTTCTTCTTTGATTTCCTGTTTGAAGGTTTTGTATAGTCTGGACACCATCAGCGTGTTTCCTGTCTTTGCATGATACTCCATCAATTTACGAAGCACCTGTTCTGCATACCGGTCCCTTATCAAGTAGTTTCTGGCTATGGAAATACACTGGGAGTAATTCTTTTTCATTTCATAAAATTCCATGATCTGCAGCAAAACCCCAAGGTAGTTCCGCTCATATTCTTCACGGATTTTAATACACCACTCCTCATAGGGATCTTCTTTGAGAAAGGCGCCTTTATATAAAACAGAGGATTGTTTATATAAATCCGTGGCTGCCTTTGGATCATTTTCGTTCTGAGCCTGGGTTACTTTTTCCATAAAGGTGCGAATATCCACTTGACCATTGGTCCCAACTGAGATTCTATATGCCTGCCCTGAACGTTGAATATAGGAAGATCTAACCCCTTTTCCGATATCAGGTTCCAGGGTTTTCCTTATGGATGCCATGGCCACATGAAATCTTTGGGCGCTCTTTTTAGGGTCCTCATCCGGCCAGGCAAGTTCCATTAGAAGATCTCGGTCTAAAAATCCTTGTTGTCCGTTTACGACCATATATTTAAACAAAGTCAAGGCCTTCCTGCTCTTCCAATTTTCAGGAAGAATTTCTCTTTCTCCAACAAATAGACGGAATCTGCCAAAGAAGAACACCTTTAAAGGTAAAGGATCAGGTTTGGGAATAAGATCAGCCAATTGTGATATTGCTTTTTTAGTTTGCGGATTTGCCTTGGCTTTTATGATAGAAAGTTTGTGCAAAGCATCGGCTTCCATTTGACGAAATAGATTTGAGATGTAAGATTTCATGGACCCTTGTGCAAACATGGCAACCAAAATCGGGATAATCCATTCTCGCTCCCAGATAATCCATGCGTCAAAAGACTCTTCTTCGGCTATCTTCAACGCATATACCATATATTTAAATGTGCTTTCCTTGTGCCCGTATTCCCAGTAATACCGTGCAAATATTCTAGATACACACGACATATGCCAGCCGGAATAAAGCAGTTCCTGTTCAGCAGCTTTGAGAAGGATAAAAGCCTCCCTTTTTTGGACGTCCTCCCGGTCAAAGAGCAAAAAACGTGATAACGACACATGCAGTTCATTTTTCACAAGGGGCATATCTGATTCCCGGATGGCTTCAATTCCCTTTCGCAGGCTTTGCTCGGCAAGTCGAATATCCCCTTTCCTGATATATGCACGATGACGCACAAGGTACCCTTGGGCAATCCCTTCCGGAAACGAACAGGATTCAAAAAAAGATAAGCTTTGTTTTGAATCTACCAGAGCCTGATCAATATCAGCCATTGTCATATCCTGAATTTCCAGGCTATTTTTGGCTTTTAAAAGCAAAAGAAAATGTGAAAACTCATCGTTTACCCCTTTTTCTTTTGCCAGTTGAAGTCCCTCTTTGGCAGATGCTTTTCCCTTTTCAAACCGGCCAAGGTAATAACATGAGAACGAAATCAGAAAATAAGCGGAAAATAAAAACCGGTCTTCTTCAATAGATAAAAACAAGGACTTTGCGTCTTCCCCAAGAGCCATAGCCTTTTCATACCCACCGGAAAATGCATACCTGAAACCCTGGGCCACATAAATCCACGCCCGCCCCATACACAAATCCGTATCATTGTCCAAATACTCTAATAGATCCATTGCTTTTCTGGCATATCGGTCTGCATCTGAAGAGCGCCCGGCCAAGGCAAGGACACGAATCAAATAGCCCATGACAATCACCGTTAAATAGGCATCCAGTTTGTCTTTACCCAAGATTTTGATGTAGGCCTGCTCAGCCTGCCTTAATGCTCCTGCGGAAAGATAGTATTCCGCAAGTTCCATGAGCACCAGGCATTCGCCTTGCTCATCCTTTTGGCTGCGAAAGCTTTTCAATACTTTTTCGTAGGCGGTTACCGCCATCTGGAGTTGGCTGCAGATGCTGTAATATCCGGCCTGTAGATACTGGAACCATGGTTCATCGTCCATATACTGGACCGGAATCACGGATAAAAGTGATTTGAGCATATGGGGCCGGTCCTGCTTGATAATAGGCCTGGCGAACCGATTGAGCAGACGTGAGGCATCAGCTATGTTCCCGGCCTGAATATGATGGATCAAGGCTTCTTGGCCCTGGTCCGTTTTTTCATACAATGCTGCGGCTTTTGCAAAGAGCTGCCCGGATTGTGTTTGAGCAAGGTCAAATCGAATTCGGTCGATTAGAAATTCCCTGAACAAAGGATGATAGGAAAAACGATTCCTGTCTTCATTTGATGAAAATACAAAACAATGACGGTCTTCAAAAGAACAAAGCATTTGCCTGGTATCGGTTCGGCCCAGAAAACGATCGCAAAAACTGGTATCCATTTTCGTGAGGATGGCCGTCTTAAGCAAAAACATCTTTTCATCATCGCAAAGCAGATCATAGAGATTTTCTTTTAAGTAATCATTAATAAGCTTATGGGACCCTTTAAGACGGGAAATCGCATCTGTAATCTGTGATCTGCTATGCATTCCAAGGGATTGGGCAAACAAAATCAACCCTGTCGCCCATCCTTTGGTTTTATACAAGAGCAGTGCCATATCCTCTCTTGACAGATATATGTTGAAAATAAGCGAAAAAAGACGACCCACGTCTTTTGAAGAAAATGCAAGTTCCGACTCCATAATCCTGAGCACCTGCCGGCTGGCCATAAGCCGAGAGACTTTTAATTTGGGAACTGATCGGCCCACAAGAATAAGGTGAAAACGGGGCAGGAAACGATCCATAAACATCTGGAGAAAAACCAGGATATCAGGTATGTCATCCAGGTAATGGCAATCGTCAAGGACCAGGAAAAAATCCCTTGTAATGTGATTCTCCATGGCATCCAGGAATCTTCCTGCAAGCGAAGCGGCATCAACTGCAACCCTGGACGGCCTGTCAGGACCGGTTTCTTTTACTGCCGGCAATTTAAAATCCGGGTAAAACGATGTAATCCCTTGAGCCAATCCCCTTAAAAAACCCGGCAAGGTATCAGCCGTTGCATCCGATCGCATCCACACCAGTTCTATGCCGGGTAATCTGGCGGCCTGTGCTGCCAGAACGGTTTTCCCATAACCCGGCCCTGCTATAATCAAGGAGAGTTTATGCCTGACTATTGCCTCCAATACCTTTCTGCTTCGCGGAATAGCATCGGAGACTCCCGGAGCCCTTAATTTAAATTGCATATCCATGGTTCTGCCTCATGGAAGATAACGGTGATTCAGCAGGACATCAAAATTCAGGACTTACGAGGATCAATTGAAGTGATGATTTGACTATATCCGCGCAGCCAATGTGAACGCAAGAGAAAAAATCAGCGCCGAATTTAAATTTAGTTAATTTTTAAACCCGAGTTAACCATAGTTTAAGTCCCCTGTAATACATCTGTGCCAGCACTGTCCGGACATACCAGATCTATATCTCCTGTCCTGCACATAGCCATTGTCCCGGATCAAAACTGAAAGGAGGTGATAAAGACAATTTTTTACGGCCTGTTGGCCAACTCAACCAATGCGTGCCCATCCATAAGCAGTCTCTTTGAATCATATCTGCTTATTTCTGGATGGACACCAATAAACAGGAGGGTATCATGGAACCAAAAACCTGGGTTTTTCTTTTGTTGGGGCTGTACATTGTCTATTGTTTCTGGTGGGGATTACGCGGATTTTTCACAGAAAAGACCGCGTCAGGCTATAGCATCGCCGGCCGGTCTATCCCTTTTATTGCATTTTTAATGGCAGCCACGGCTGCGTCTTTTTCCGGTTGGACCTTTGTAGGCCATCCCGGACTGATCTGGAGTGCAGGGTTAGTATACGCGTTTGCCTCCATGTATGTATTAACCATTCCCATTACCGGTACATTTTTTGCGAAACGGAACTGGCTTTTAGGTAAACGGTACGGATTTATAACACCCGGAGATATGTTTGCCTATTACTACAACAACGAAGCGGTAAGGTGGCTTACCGTTATTGCAGCTTTCCTCTATTCAATTTTTTACTCGGGACTTCAATTGATCACTGCAGCCAAGCTGTTTTACTGGGTGGCCGGCATCCCCCAAACATACGGACTTGTATTTATTGCCTTTATTGTATGGTTTTATGTTGTTACCGGCGGCTTAAAGGCATCTACATGGGTTGGGGTTATTCAATTCTGCCTTTTGGTCACAGGTATTGTTCTTTTAGGATTTTATGTCCTCAAATCAGATCTTATAGGAGGCTGGTCCGGATTGACAGCTTCTATTGAAGCACTTGATCAAAAGTACACATCCGTACCGGGCCTGATCCACTTTGGATTAGGTGATGGCGGCTGGACAGCCATCATGATACTGACATACATGTTTGCACTTATGGGTATCCAGTCATCTCCTGCCTTTACCCTATGGAACTTTGGCATGGCCAATCCTAAAGCCCTTGCATGGCAACAGGTTTTCATGTCCACGTTTGTCGTTGGTGTTTGTCTGTTCTTTTTTACCGCTTTTCAAGGCATGGGCGCCCGGATTCTTGAGATGGCAGGGGAAATTGCCCCGAAAGTCGATTCGGACGTGGTGCCAATGCTCATGGTCAAATTTTTACCCGGGCCGGTATTGGGAATCGTGTTTTTGGGTGCCATTGCTGCCATTCATTCAACAGCAGCCCCGTACATCGGTACCGGTGGTACGATTATCCAGAGGGATTTTTGGTGGCGTTACGTTAGAAAACAGGGTGGTTCCCATAATGAGCAGATCTGGACCAACCGGATATTTGCCACTATTCTTGCAGGAGCAGCCGTTGTGGTCAGTCTCACCTCCACCGATGCCATTGTCATGATCGGCGGATTTGCCACAGCCTTTGGCACCATCATGTACCTTGCGCTCCTGGGGGTCCACTGGGGATTCAAATTTCCTTCAATCGGTGTTGTTTTAGGACTTATCGCCGCTATCATCGTCTGTTTCATAACCTACTACATCTATCGGTACCCCCTGTCCATCCATACCGCAGGCTGGGGGATATTCACAGCCCTGGCTGTTGCCTATCTTTGCAGGGGGCTTGGATTTAAAGATTCCCAGGAAACCATAGCCCGCCAAAAAGAAGTCAGGCAGTGGCTGGATTCTGTGGATGCCCCCTCTGAGAATGGTAAAAAATGGCGGCGCCGGATGAAGTTCCTTGTTCCGGCATGGTTCTTCTTTGCTCTTGGGCCTGGCGTTCTTATCGGCAATACCGGATTCACATTCTGCGGATTTCCAGCCATCTGGTCATGGCAGATTTTCTGGTGGATTCTGGGTATCGTCATGATGTGGGCACTCTGCTTTAAGGCTGAAATGTCCACCACATCAGACGAGCAAATCCGTAGAGCAGATACGGAAACGTTGGATGTCACAAAAGAGGCGGATTTGGCGTAAGCCCTCTCTAAAATGACTTCCGGTTATGGATGTCGTGTCTGGATCAGATAGATATTATTCGCTGGCAAGGACTCAATCGTTAACTTTTGTTAGGAGATAAGTTATGGCTTTGGAAGATAAATACCTGGTTGCAACCATCATTTTCTGTATTTTGTTCACAGCCTCATTTGGATGGGGGTGGTGGGGATAGTTGTAAGACAATGGCATAAACAGATACCGGCTTGTTTGTCCTAAAAACGGCTGCCGTATTTTTTCCAAAAATACGCCTGATGCCTTTTTTTAGGACAAGCAAGCCTAAGTACAAAACTCAAATGTGGCTGCGTGGGGGGTAATTGAGTTGATCGGACAATTTTAATTCCACCCAGAGAAATGCCTTGGTCATCTCATTGGCCAGGGCATTTTCATTTCTATGGTTTCCCCATTTAAAATAGTGATTATATTCTGTTGAATTGTACCTAATTTTCTATTGGAGACTGCTATGTTCTCCCTTGAGATTCAAATTGTTTCCCTGATTTTAATCAGCGCATTGGCCCTTCTGGTATCAGGCAAATTCTCGGTGGATAAAATTGCCGTAGGGATTATCGTAATTCTGGCCCTTACCGGCATCATTTCTCCCAAAGAGGCTGTTGCAGGGTTTGCCAACCCTGCCGTTATCACGGTTGGAGCCATGTTCCTTTTGAGCAGAGGCTTGATCCGCACCGGTGCGATCGGTTTTGTTACCGAGGTGGTGCTTTCACTGTCAAAATCAAACAAGCACTATGCTTTTGCTCTTATACTGGTTTTTGTCGGGATTGCGTCCGCATTTATCAACAACACGCCTGTGGTGGTGCTGTTTATCCCCATTGTTATGGGACTAAGCTGCCAGTGCAATTTTTCACCGTCCACCATGCTGATCCCCATGTCCTATGTCTCAATTCTGGCAGGCACCTGTACCCTCATAGGCACATCCACCAACCTTATTGTCAGTGACCTTGCAACCGCATACGGATTTGCCCCGTTTTCCATGTTCGAACTTGGCATAGTTGGGCTTCCAATCGCCATAGCGGGTATAGGATTTTTGCTGCTCGCGTCTAATAGATTCATGCCTGCCAGACTCGGGCCGGTCTGCGAGATCAATCAGGCCAGCGAAAAACGGTATCTTGCAGAACTTGTTGTCCCGGCCAAAAGTCCTTTGGTGGGATCAACCGATATCGTGACATATGCTGATAAGGCCCTTGGGTTAGGAATTATTGAAGTGTTCAGGAACGGAGATATCCTTGATCCGACCAGGACCCGAATAAGCATCAAACCTGATGACATCCTCCTTGTAAAAGGGTCAGCCGAAGATCTGGTTGCCTGCACGCAGAGTAAAAAATTGCTGCCAGCCCATGGTGAAGAGAATTTAAACCTGGGCAGCGGTTTAAAAGACGATCTTATCGTTGAACTGATCATTCCCCCTATGTCACGTTTGCTCAGGGAACCATTACTTTCAACAGAACTAAAGAATGACCCGGAAATCCAGATTATTGCCATCCGAACAAGACGAACCCACTACTCTTACCGTAAAATCCGTAAGGTCAGGCTCAAGATCGGGGACATTATCCTGGTCCGATGCCCGAGAAACAAGCTTGCAACCCTAAGAAAAAGCATGGACTTCATCATTATTGAAGATGTCCACCATGCCCTTATTGACAAAGAAAAAGCGCGTATGGCTGTTGCAATCTTTGCCGGGGTTGTTGCTGCAGCAACCTTTGGATTAACAGAAATTATGGTCGCTTCGCTTGCCGGGGTGTTCCTTATGACCGCGACCCATTGCCTTAGCTTTAAAGATGCGTACAGGGCTTTGGAACCTGAAGTCCTTTTGCTTATCATCGCGACTATTGCATTGGGAACAGCCATGGAAAAAACAGGTGCAACACCTTTATATGCAGGTCTGTTTCTCAACTTGTTTTCCGGAATGGGGCCCGGTGTTATTCTTGCAGGCATGGTTCTGCTGGCATCTATTTCCACACATATCTTAAGCAACAATGCCACAGCCGTATTGCTTTTGCCCATTGCCGTTTCTACTGCCACCTCCTTAGGCGTTGACCCTAAACCATTTATCATGGGTATCTGCTTCGGTGCCTCAGCCTGTTTTGCAACACCTATCGGCTACCAGACCAATTTGTTGGTATACGGTCCCGGAGGTTATCAATTCTCGGACTTTTTAAAGCTGGGCCTTCCTTTGAGCGTTATGGTGATCACCATGGCAAGTCTGCTTATTCCGGTAGTCTGGCCCTTTTAGGCAAGCTGATTAATTTTCCAATTTTCTATGATTGAATAAAAATCTGTTATTTTTCTCTTGACTTGTATCCCCCTGTCCTGTAATTACTCCAAAAAATATCGCCAGAAGGCGATGTTGTTCAAAAAAATTATAATTATCATCAAAAGCCACGAAGGTTTTTACTCCTTAATACAGGATTAAAAATGTCGTGGCTTTTTTATTTTCAATCTACTACGTCAAAAGGAAAAAGCATGAAAAAACAATTGTTTTTTGTATTCACCCTGGCTTTGTGTATTATAGTTTCAAATAGTTACGCACATGAATTTATCATCAAACCATCCCGGTTGACCGCAGATATTGGGCAAAAACTGCCTTTAAGTGTATTGTCTGCTCATGCATTCATGGTTAGTGAAGAGATAGAACCAATAGATAATGTCAAAATTTCGTCCATCAATGGTAATTCACTAGAAAACATTGATTTAAAAGAAAACAAAACAACACTCACCCTGGATGGTGTTGCAACAACTGCCGGCCACAAGGGAACAACTATACTTGCAGGCCATCGGAAAGGAATGGTATGGACCCAGACGACAAAAGGATGGAAACAGGCGCCCAAAAATGACTGCAAAGGTGTTATCAGCAGCGGCAAATATGAAAAGTTTTGTAAAGCCCTTGTGCGCGTTGGAAAAGAGGATAAGGGATATGACAAGGTCATCGGTCATGCTTTGGAAATTGTTCCCGTATCGAACCCGGCCAAGGCGTCTGCCGGGGATGCCCTTGACTTCAAAATTCTTTTAAATGGCCAGCCACTCTCCACCGATGTCTATGCCACTTATGACGGGTTCAGCCCCTTAAACAATACTTATGCATATTTCAGCCAATGCGGTGAAAATGGTATTGCTACAGTTAAGGTGACACAACCGGGCACGTGGATGGTTCGCGTCCAGCACAAAATTGATAAGCCAACTGAAGAATATGACGCTCATATCCTACGGGCTGTTCTGGTATTTGGAGTCAATTAGATGCGTTCAATACCTGTTGTAGCCTCAAGACAGGTCCTTGTAGTTATTTCCATGGTTCTGATATGGACCGTCTCAGGCGTATCTGCCCATGGTATTGGATATCTTGTGTTAGAAAACGACAAGGCAATCACGATTGCATGCCACTATTCAGACGGGACACCGGTCAGGTATGCCGAAACCCTTGTATTCAGCCCAAGGGATATAAATATAGAATACCAAAATGGTAGAACAGATCGAAAGGGACGATTTTCATTTTTCCCTGAAGAAGCAGGACTCTGGCGAATTGAGACAACTGACGGGTTAGGCCATAAAGCTCAAAGAACATTTGAAGTCGGGTTAGGTGCCGAAAAGAGTCAAACATCCGAATTGAGCTTCCGTTCAGAGCAGAGTCAAGACAAGTCGGCGTTTTCAAAACTTGTATATGCCTGCCTGGGCATCAGTCTCATATTCAATATTTGCGCAGGCGTATATATTAAAAACCGTAAATCTAAATCTTAAAACAAAAAATCCCCCTGACCGAATAGAAACGGTCAGGGGGATCTGTCGTCGTCTTGGTTTGTGCTAAAGAATAATTTTCAAAATACGGCGCAGAGGCTCTGCAGCCCCCCATAGTAGCTGATCACCAACAGAGAACGCAGTAAGGAAATCATCGCCTAAATTCATTTTCCGGATCCGGCCTATGGGCACAGTCAATGTACCGGTCGCGGCTGCCGGGGTAAGATCCTTTATTGAATCCTCTTTGGTATTTGGTACCACTTTTACCCAGTCGTTATTACCAGCCAGTGCACTGTTGATATCATCCAAAGGCACATCCTGTTTCAATTTAATGGTAAATGCCTGGGAATGGCAGCGCATTGCTCCGATACGGATACACTGGCCGTCTATGGGAATAGGATTATCTGAGCGGCCTAAAATCTTATTGGTTTCCACATACCCTTTCCATTCTTCCCGGGTCTGACCATTGTCCATGGCCCGGTCAATCCAGGGGATCAGGCTGGCACCAAGGGGTACAGCCCAATTGTCAACAGGGAAACCATCTGACCGGATTGTGTCAGTTACTTTTCTGTCCAGATCCAGGATAGCTGCAGCAGGATCATCCAGAATAGGTGCTGCCTGGTCGCCGATAGTACGCATTTGGGACACCAGCTCTTTCATGTTTTTGGCACCGGCACCTGATGCTGCTTGGTAGGTCATGGAGGTCATCCACTCAACCCAGTCATTTTCAAACAAGCCACCCAAGGCCATAAGCATTAGGGATACTGTACAATTACCACCGATGAAATTTTTAATCCCCCTGGCCAGACCGTCCTCAATCACTGACAGGTTGACCGGATCCAGTACAATAATGCTCTGGTCATCCATTCTCAATGTGGACGCAGCATCAATCCAATATCCTTTCCAGTCCCGTTCTTCCAGCTGGGGTCTGACTGCTTCAGTATAGGATCCGCCCTGGCAGGAAAGCACAATATCCATTTCCATGAGAGTATCGATATCGTGGGCATCGATGAGGGCCGGTACATCTTTACCCACATCCGGCGCCTTTTGACCGGCCTGGGAGGTGGTAAAGAAGACCGGGGTAAACTTATCAAAATCATTTTCCGCCATCATTCTTTCCATGAGCACAGATCCAACCATGCCCCGCCAGCCGACCATTCCTACTTTTTTCATTTTTCCTTCCTCCGGATCCAAATGGAATAGTTTAAGATTAAAACCTACTTAATACCTGTTTTTTTTCCAAGATACCAGAGGCAGATAAAAAAAGTCGGTATATTTCCCATACGTATAGATCTATAGGGATTCTCAAAAATATATTCCTTATAACGCGGTTAGATTAATTATCGGCAGTATCCTCAAAAGAAGGTATTGCTTGTTTGAGCGCTTAGGCTCGTTATTTTTTATATGGGATACCCTCGTTCACCAGGGCCAATCGGATATTTATTTTGAGACTTGTTATAAATAGGACAAATCATTGACAGTCTTTATCGGTCTTTATATAGTGTCGCCATCTATATCAGGGCTGGTGCGATCAATTAACACCGCTGTTTTCATTTTAGGTTACAGGAGGAATCCATGAAGTTCTATCAATCACTTTTCCTTTTTCTGGTGATTGCATTTAGTTTTCTAATCACACCATCTGTCATGGCTGAAAGCGGGGCCGATATCAATCCGGGCGAGTCCTCTTCCGGCTCATCATCTTCAGGCTCAGGCCTTTCCGATGATTTCATGAAAGGATTAATGGGAATTCTCCAAGAAAGCATAGACGATTTCATCGGCAATTATAAAGGCAAACTCGGTGATGTAAAACTGCTGGATCGCCGTGGGAACAAAATCGTTTTGGAAGTAACTTATGATAATGTCAAACGCAGCGACAATGTTTATGTCCAGGGAGAAGTCAGGTATTTTGGAGAAAAGCTTGACGGGTTCAAGAACACATTGTCATCCATCAGCGGCAGCCGCGGAAAGGCAAGGCTGACCATCGGTAAAACCGAAACTGATGATGACGGGTGGGGCACCACACCTTCAGAAGTCCAATCAGATCAGATCCGGCTTTTCCTTGTACGTGGAACCAACCCGGACAGACCTTTTGGTGAAATTATTTACGATCTGCCTAAACTATGGACAGATTCTGATGAACCTGATCAGGAATCCATGGCAGCAGCGGAAGACGACAGTGTTGAGCTTGCAGAAGACGAAGAAACCCAAGACACTGGAACCGCTTCTGTTTCTCCTGGCCCGGGGTTTGTAAAACCGGGGACGGTTCTCAAACCCCACACACCGGTAGCAGCTGCCGCAGCAACAGGGCAGGCCTCGACCACCCAGCAGGCCCCCCAGGCAAGCAGCCAGGCCAAACCAATGACTGTAGTTACCCCACAGATCCAATCCGTTGTACAAAGTTACAATTTTTATTCCAATGCCAAACATGCCCAATGGCGCAGCAGCAGCGGATCTCTACCCTTTCAGGGACGCATGGACGATCCCAGGGGGTTTGTCCGCCAGGTCCCCAAAGCCGCCTTAAGCACTGGCAACGCAGCCATGAGCCTTCTTCAGACCCATCCTCAATGGAAAACCAATGGTTGGATACAAGGCCATTACCCGCCTATGGTCCTTGGGAAAGATTTGAAGTTCAAAGCTGTTGTAGGGTTCTTAAAAGGAGCTACCCGTTCAGATGGAGTGGTATTCCAGGTTCACATCAAAGAGGGCAGCAAATATCACCGCGCAATCAGCAAACGGGTACGTGTGAACAAATATGCCCACCTGGAAGCCAACCTAGCACAATGGTCCGGAAAAAAGGTACAGATCGTCCTTCAGGTTATCGCAGGCAACACCAGCGACCAGGATTGGGCGGTGTGGGTAAAACCCCGGTTGGATAAATAATTCAAATCCTACCCATTTTAAAAATGGACAGCCACCAAAAGCCAATTCCAAGGAGGTCTGTAATGAACCGCTTTGTTTTAATGGTATTTTCCGCTGTATTTCTTTTTTCTAACCCGTGTTTTTCAGCAGATACCAATACTCAATTTAAAACCCTTCAGATGGCAAAACCACAACAGCTTAAGTCATTTAAACCGGTGACAACCGTGATGATCAAGCAGGCGCCAAAGCTAAACTTAAAACTGCGGCCAATCAAACCGGAAACGCCGGTTAAGCCTGAGGGACCGAACCCAACGGCTGCCATTGATTTGGCTGACATCATTGAAGATGAAGCCCTGCTGACAGACCTTTCTGTGGCCTGCGGGTGGGACCCCCACCTGATTTTCCAAGATAAAGCCGCCGGTAATGTCTTTTATTATCTGCCCAGAGAATTTCGCCTGATCCACAGACAGGATACCGGATACGGCCTGAACGTCCAGTACAACCACCTGAAGGAGGAAGGCGCCCCTTCGGTCATGCTTACGGCAGAACTTGCCGCCCCCCATCATCCCGGTGATATCGCTTTGCTTAAGAACATTTTAAAAAAGGCGTTGGGCCTGAAAGCCGGAGATAAACTGATTTTAAAATCCATCTCAGGCATCGGTGCCACTGCAGATGTCCAGACCATGGCAGCCGGGCTCGCTCTGGATCCTGAACGCATTACACTGACCCTGCCGTCCCACCTTAAAAAATCCTTCCGGCTGGTCCTGCTTCTGGACCAGGATGAAACCGAAGAGGTGCTTGCACAAATGACAAGGGAAGGCCTTACCGGAAATCTTTTAGTCATGGTCGCAGATGCACAGGTGCCTGTCCCCATCCACATCCAATATCTTAATTTTACAGGAGAAGCACTTGACGGATTTACCCAGTGGTCAGAAGGAAGGCCAACCGGATTTATAAAAAACACGACAGCCTTCCCCATGGAACTGACAGATATCAACGGGTATACGATTTCCGGGGGCAACCTAAAACGCATTTCCAAAAAACTAAAACCTGTCACGCTCAAACCCGGACAGCAAAAATCATTTAAACTGCCGCCGGTTTCCAAATTATTCGGTTCACAGGTTATGGTATCGTGGATGGGCTCATCCATGGATGCCAGATGTACAGACTGCATAACAAAAATCGACAGGGAAGTTAGAAAGGGCGTCGGAGCTGCTGCTGCCAGCCAGATCAAACTGGAAGCCATACCTGCCGTATTCGAAGATTTTGACCTGTATAAAATTATCATCCAGGTCCAAAGCCCTTATTTTAGTGCAGAACCCGGGGCCGTGGCCATTCGCGAGGCTGAACTTACCGAGGATAAAAACATAAACCAGACCATCGGCATATTCCCTCCCCAGAAAAAAAGCGGTCAACCATTGCTTTTCAGGTACCGGTTAAAACTTATTACCAACGACGGGACCAGCGTAGCACAGGATGTATGGCAGGATGCAAAGAGCCTGAGCGCATTTTTCGGTGCCAGGCAGATCGAACCGATGCTGGAGCCGGAAGGGGAAATTCAGTGATTCGCCTTTTATCCGTTTTTATCCTCATTGCTGTATGTCAAACAAATAGCTGGGCATCTGCGAATCTCAGTGATTATACAGATATCAACGGAACCAGGGTATACAGGGACCACAAAAAAAAGGATGTGTTTTATCCGGCACCGGCACCGCCTGTATTGGCTAAGGATGAAAACGGCACCCCAAGTGTGTCCCTGGATATTTTCCGCTATCATGGCAGAAAAGGCACCGGGGATTCCGGCGAATTCAGGGTCAGGGGTGTATTGAACATCGGCATTACGCGTGAGAGGGACAAAAAAGCACTTAAACAGATAAAATCCAGGCTGAAAAAGGATTATCGTATAAAATATCCCAAGCTTCGGAGCATACCCGTATCCCAAACCCAGGGCCGGATTCTCTTTTCAGACCATGAACTCAACTGGTCCCAACCCAGCCGCTGGTCTGGAAAACAGATTGCTCTTTCTTTAGACGAAACCATGGGCGAAATCCTGTGGAAAGCCGTTGAAGCAGGTCAGACACAAGTTTCCGTAGAGTTGGCCGAAAACCTTTCAGGAGTGCACCAAAACAAAGACGATGAGTGGGAAGAAATCTCTACGATATCCGCCGTCACCCTGCCCATTACACTTGATATGAAGGCCCATCCGGAGCTGTTCTCGCGTACAGACCTTGGTGGGCGCATGGTAAAAGGATATACCGGTATTGATATTTTCTGTTTTGATTTCATCGAGAATCTGGATGAAACCCTGTACTCGAAAATCGTGGAAGTGGCTATCCCCACCTTAGGAAGCCCTTTGGTCGAAACCATTACATTTCGCCAGGACAGTGCCTATAGATCCCGGATTGCATTTAAACTGGCAAAGGACCTGGATACCGCTTACAAAGTCCGGATCACAAAAATATACGATGACGGTACACAACAAACCGGTGCCTGGGAAAAACGTAAAGGTGAAGCCATGCTTGATATTACTGATTACAAAGACACCCAAACCAACCCTGATGATATGGAATAACCCGTTCGGGAAAAGGAGTGCTTCATGATACTCAAATTTAACGCTACCCTCAAAATGGTCGGCTTGCTCTTTTTAACCATCATCTGGTCTTTGAGCACCGCTCATGCCCAGGAGGTTAACCTGGACAAGACGAAAACAGTAGATGGCCTGACCTGTTACCAGTCATTCAAAGACCCAAACATCTGGTATTATCTTCCTGACCAGCCCAGGCTGGCAACCAAAAACGGCAAACCCCAGTTTTCTTTCATGAAGTACAGCCGAACCAACAAACAAGGCAAAGCCGGCACAAATGCCGCACAAGGCGGCGGTATTCTCCATTTCCTGGTCACATACGGAGTCAGCAAAGACAGAGTCAGGAATGCAGAACGTCAGCTCCAGGAAGACTATCCCGAAGCCAGGATTGACGGCCCCATCATTTATAGAAGGGGCAGTTTTGCATTAACCACCTCCTTTACCAAAGACCAGGTCCATTTGGTTCGCACAGTTGCCATAGGCAAAGCCCCGCTCATGGAAGGCCAGAAAACAGCTGTATCAATGGCTCTATCCAGGGAAGGGGCAGAGGTATTATGGGAATCCTTCAAAACAGACACCCCGGACATCACCATGGTCTTTGACATGGAATTCGCAGGCGTCCGCGAGCCTTACATGGCCAAAATCGAGGCAGATTGGTCTCGTATATCAAAACACAAACGGCTCAAAGCAGGATTCAAGTATTCCTGGTTCGGGGCGGACGTGGATATGTTGTTTCAGGAACTTCGCCAAAACGGTGCCATAAAAATTACCACCAAGGGCCAAAATGCCAACATGGATAAAATTGTTCAAAGTGCCCATGCCAAACTTCTCCAGGTCATGTTTGATCCTGCTCCTGTGGATGAATTGTCAAAAATGGCCGCAGAAAAAGACAGCTATTCCAATCTGAATAAAGCCATAGACATGATCAAGAGTACAAAGGGAACCAGACGCAGAGGGTCAACAAGACGAAGTTCCCTTAACCTGAAATCTCCAGGGTTCAGACAAATGATGGCGTTTGTCATCAATGCAGCATTACCCCATGCCCATGCGGCTGAACTCATCGTATCCCCCCAGGGACTGACTGAAAAATATGCAGAACCGCTGACCAATGATCAATTGGCCGAGCTGATGGCAAGCTATAACACAGCAAAGCAGCTGGAAAAACAAAATGATCTCAAAGGTGCGGTTGTCTTTTACAGAAGATATTTAAACCAGTACAAAAGCATGACAGGAACCACCCTTCCGGCCCCGAGCCTACGCTACAAAATAGGGCGCCTGCTGTACAGTGACTATGAGACTGATAATGCCCTAGAATGGTTTAAGTGCTGCTGCCACACCCAGGAATGTCTTAATTTTCAACACCAAATCGAAAAAGAAATGGCAGGGAGCCAAACCACACCTAAAACCCAGGGCAATAAAACAGCTCAAAAGCCCGCCAGAACTCAGAAGACATCATCAAGCAGCAAGAAAAAATCACCCGGCACAGATACGGCTCCCAAGCTGCCTCCGCTGCCTGATGAACAAGACAGCCAATCACCTGACAAGGAAGAGGTTAAAAATGACGAGCAATCACCCAAATTAGATTCCGATTTTGAACTCCATATGGCAGATAATGCGGCTGACGCATATAACCGGGCCAGAAAGCTGGATAACGAAGCGGTCAAATCCGGTTACGATCCTGACAAAACCCTGGAAGCGATAGACGCATATGAACATTATCTATCACTTTATGCGCCCACCGGTTCAAGAAAAAAGGAAGTGGAAGGCCGGATCAGGTCTTTGAACCGTCGCCTGGCCTTGGAAAACCAGAAAAAGGAAAAGCCTCTTGCAGACATTGATGTCACAGAAAACCAGGTGAAAAATACAGAGACACCGCCTAAAACCAGCCCTTCCACGGTTAAAAAACCATCCGGGGGAACCCCGCCAAAAACAACACAAAGAAAAACTTCACCGACTTCCGGTGCCAAGCCAAAAACAGCCGGTAAACCTGCCAAGTCGCAGGGTAAAAAACCGTCTGCAGCATCTTCGGCTGCCAGAACCGCGGCTAAAAACACACCCGGGTTTTCTCTTGTGGCCTCATTTAGACTCAAAAACATCAAGCGGTCCGGCAAAATGGTATATGAAATGAATCATTACAGGACTGAAAAGCAAAGCTTTCCTATGGCTGAAAATATAGGTGGCCTGTACTCCAGGTATCACAGTGACTCAAGAGTATTCAGGGCCGTCACCATTGACGACCCTGTTTTCAAGCAACGCGAAATCATGGTCACTTTGGACGGACAGGATACAGCAACATTTACCAAGTACATGAACTTTGTCACGGTAAAAATGAAAAAGACTCACCAGTCAGGGGACATCTCAACTGATGAGGTGGTTATCACACCAGAATCATTCAATAAAAGCGCAAATGCCTTCAGCTTAAACTATGGGTATAAGTCTGATACGGACAGGGAGCAATGGCTGACATACGAATACCAGGTTGTATGGTCATTTCACGGTGGGCTTGAAATCCGGTCTGACTGGAAAGAAGGAAGCAGCCCCATGCTCTCTTTAAATCCGCCATACCGCTACAAAGGGCTGACCATCGAAGGTGAAGGCGACGCGTTACAACAGGCAGGTGTGCGCCATGCGGTTGTCACAGTTAACTCAACCATACAGGGTAAACCCATTGCCACCCAGGCCACCATCAAAAATCTGGGACCGGCACCGGCCCTTCATCTGGAAGTACCCCAGGGCAATGCTGACGATCAGGTCCAGGTGGGCATTAAGTGGTTTCTTAAAGGCGGTAAAACACTTGAATCACCAGTTCAAAACCTGGACGGTGATATTCTATACTGGGATGAACTGCCATAAAGGAGGTAAGCATTAATATCATGATCGTTTCTGTGTACAAAACAATTACGGGATGTCTTCTGGCTGCAGGACTGATCTGCCTACCTGTTACGGCAGATGCATTGGTCAATTATGAGGCAGGCCGCCTTCAGGTTAACGGTGTTTTGCTTCTCCAGGATGCCAAAGACCCTAAAAATTATTATTACCTGCCCCCTGCTCCCAGAGTTTCAGTACGCAAAGACGGCGGCCTTGAGTTGTCTGTCATCAAATTTGTAGACCCTGAAGGCGACACCAGCGGCGGCCTTTTCCATATGTTGATATCCCTGGCTCTGCCAGAAGATGAGCTGGCCGAACTGGAAGACGGATTAAAGAAAATCAAATCTGACGCCAGACTGGCCGGGCCTGTGCCATTAAAACAAGAAGAGGAGGGCAGTTTTTCAATTATCTCCGGTACCCTGACCAATGATAAATTTACCACCAGCATTATTTCCAGTGGCAGGGCACCTGTCACACCGGGATCTAAAGCGGCTGTGGCTGCCACACTCTCCCCGCACGGCGCCACCCTGCTGTGGGAATCAATGCAAAAACCCACATCCGACGTATCAGTGGCACTTCGCACCTACTATGAAGCAAGTCTGCCCTCATTCCAGGCCAAGGTCCATGCCGAGGTGTCTACCGTTTATACCCATTTTTCCAAACTGAATAACCGCCAGTACGGGTATACCAGGCGCCAGGTCAGAGATATCGTGGACGAGCTGGTGCGCACCGGAGATATACAGGTGGATGTCATGGACCGACTGCCTGAAGACTCTGCCAATAAAGCCATGCAGTCTTTGGTAGATCTGGTTACCGGTAAATTGACCGACATCATCTTTGACCAGAAAACAGGCTTTACTGCCATTCCGGAGAAAGAAAAAGCAGTTGAGGCAGGGCAGATTAAAGGACGCCAGAAAAAAGGCTGGCTGGCTAAACTGTTCACTTCTACAGGGAACCAAAAATATTTTACCGACAACCAGTACGTTCTCAAAAACAGGGAAGATATCAACCGTGCTGTATTTTCCATCAATTTAAACCGGCGAGCCGTTATCAAGGTGCCTGTGGATACGGCTGGCAATATATCAGGACTGTTTGAGGCCTTTGGAGACAACCCGGACATGTTTCGGGTGGTCAATTTGGCTGACCCTGCATTCCAGAAACGGGAGCTTTTTTTCAGAATTGACGGGGAATATGCCAATGCTTTTGAAAAAATAATGAACTACGCAGGCGTTTCGGTCCGCAAGCAGTATAAAGGGCAGGCCGATGCCACTGGCGAACTTGTCTTTACACGCGAGGATATTCGCGAAGGACAACTGAGCAAATCCTGGAAATACGCCCGGTTGGGCCAGGCCGGGTCAGACTGGCTTAAATATGGATACAGGACGATCTGGTCCATCCAGGGCAGGCACAAGGTCAGTACCCCATCGGAACCGGACGCATGGCTGGACAGCAGTGATCCTATTGTTACCCTGGCTCCGCCTTTAGATCGGCTGGAACTTGAAATCGATGCAGACCGGTTTCTATTCGAAGATGCCGGTATGCGCAGCGCCACCCTGGAGGTTGCATACAGCATTTTCGGCAAAGAGAAAAAGGAACGGTTCGCAGTCATGCGGGCTACGGATGCAGAATCCGTAGCCACCCAGATTCTTTTTCATGATCCCAAAGCCCAGATTAAATACCGGGTTAACTGGTATCCCATGCAGGGCAAACCTGACAAAGGGGAATGGATAGACCTCGACGATACTTACCTGGTCTTATCCCCACCGGGATTTTAACTAAGAGAATCAACCCAATATGAAGTCCATTTTTTGTATATAAGGAGGAAACTATGAACGTCTTTCGAATGATTGCCCTGGCAGTTACTGCTCTGGTACTGGGTTTTTCGACTGCTGCCTTTGGCAACACCCCTCAGATGATGTACATGAAACAGTTTAAGCCGGCCCAGCTTAAACCCACCTTGACCATTCCATCTGCAGGTGCGGTAAAAGAAGTGGGCGGCATCCGCTACGGCCGCCACGTGGATTTAAAACTCAAGGACGGGACAACGGTACGCTGCTTTCCTGCAGCCACAAAAGACCCTGCTAAACAATCAAAAAATTACTACTATCTTCCTGCCGATCCCAAGGTATCACGTGATAAAGACGGGACCCCGAAATTTTCCATGGTCCGGTTTGTCACGGATAAATCCAAGGCAGACGGTGGTACTGAAGGTGCCATCATCCATTTTCTAGTGGAATACGGATTGGATAAAAAGCAACAAAAGGAAGTGGCAAAACTGCTCAAAAAAGAGGTCAAAGGGGCAAAATTAAAAGGGGCAGTTCCCCTTGAAACAGGTGCTGAAGGCAACTCGTTTAATGTCGTTTCAGCCACATTGACAGATAAAGGCTTTACCTCAACGCTGGTCACCTCAGGTAAAGCACCGGTCATGGAAGGCCAGAAAGTTGCGGTTGCCGCCCGCCTGGATGCATACGGTGCAACGCTTCTTGCCAAGAGCCTGGAGCAGCCCACAACAGATATCTCCGTGGTCTTTGACCTCAAATACGTGGTTAAGCTGCCGGCCTATGATGTGCAGGTAAAAATCAATTATGACAAATACCATGAGATAGAAAAGGAATATACGGAAACCAGGGAGAAAAAGGTCAAGACCAAACGGTATTGGAACCCTAAATGGTATAACCCACTTAACATCAGCACCAAAAAAACAACCACCCTCACAGAGGAAGAGCAGACCAGGGCACTTGATTTCCTTACAGAAACAGGTGTGGTCACCTTTGACTATGTCCAGCACGTACCGGATGCAGACAAGGAAATAGTTGAAAGCGGACTCCATAAAATTGTTCTGGAATCCTTCTTTGACATGCAAAACCGCCTGGGTGAGCCTACGGACGAGGAACTCAGTGATGAAGGCGATTCCGAATCCGACAAAGCAGCAGAGGAACAACGCAGGAAAAATGCTGCAAAGGCAAGGAACTATAAGTATACGGTCTTTCAAAGAAAGGAGATCAAGCGCACCTCAACCCAGACCCTGAATCTGAAAAAAGTAATCGCCAGATACGAACACCACACCATGACAGGCAACGTGGGTACCTGGTATGCCAAATACAAAGATAACCCCAAGCTGGTAACGGAAGTCAACCTGGATGATCCCTTTTTTCAACGTCGGGAACTGCGCTTTGTCATCGGTCTGACCGCCTATGATATTTTCGAGCAGATGGTCAACTATGCCACTGTGCAGGTCAGGGTGCCCAGAAAAGATCAACGTCCATTTATCGACGAACTGACCATTGACAAAAAATACCTGGAGGAAAACGGCCAGACAGCCATGCTTTCCTATGCCCGTATGGGGGATGATGAGCAGATTTATGATTATGCGGTCCAATGGAGCCTGAGAGGCGGCCATCTTTACCCTGCAAAGCCGGTTTGGAAAAAAGGGGAATTGATGACCGTGGATCTTACCGCCCCCATACAGCCGGTGACCATAGAGGCAGAAGCCGACCTTGATGAACTGGAGGAACTGGGTGTCGCCCGTGTCAGCGTGGAACTCAGATACAAACGTTTTGGCAAACAATACATTGATAAAAAAGGATTTGCCCTGTCCCCAGGAGTCGGTGAACCCGTGGTCTCAAAGGTAATTTACCAGGATACGGATCGAGACGATCTGGACTATCGTTTGATCTACCACACTAAGAAAATAGGTAAAATAAAAAGCGATGGCTGGAACCGGGTGGATGGAGATTACATTTATTGTGCCCCTGGCGAAATGCTCATTGAAAAACTGCAAAGCCTGTTGGAATAGTCCTATAATATAAAACTTAAAAAGGGGCCGTGTTGATTCTTTTGCACGGTCCCTTTTTTATTTTGACAATCCTCGGAGACTATGGTCTATCTTGGCTAAGAACAGCAAGAATCACCCCAAAAGATAAAGCATAAAGAGAGAGACCATGAAGCTGAACAGCCAATTGGCCGGTACCCGGCTTAAAAATTATCAGACCGAGGTGTCCCAGCGCCAGACTGTAAATTTTGCTGCCGGACTCAATGATAACAACCCCATTTATTTTGATGATATTCGGGCACAAGGTGTCGCGGCTCCGCCCACATTTCCTGTGTCAATCACCTGGCCTGTGCTCAGCCAATTAGGCGATTTTATTCTGTTGGATGAGTTTCCCAAAGAAGTATTGTTTACCCAGGTCCATTATACCGAACACCTTGTAATACACCGCCTGGTCCGTCCAGGCGATCATATATCCCTGGACGGGAAAATCGTCTCCATTACACCTCATCGTGCAGGCACTCATGCGATAATCCGGCTCGATGCAAAGGACGGTTCCAGCAACCCTGTATTTACCGAATATATCGGAGCCATGCTCAGGGGAGTAGACTGCGACGGGGAAATGACAGTCGACCCGCTGCCCCAAATCCCGGAAAACGACCCTGCCGTTCCAACGGCCTGGACCTGCCTGTTGGAAATAGATCCACTGACCCCGTATATCTACGATGCATGTGCCGATATTGAGTTTCCCATCCACACCTCGCCTAAATTTGCCCGTGATGTAGGCCTGCCCGGTATCCTGCTCCAGGGAACGGCAACTTTAGGCCTTGCCGTCAGAGAACTTGTCAACAATCAGGCTGATGGCAACCCGGAGGCGGTAAAAGAAATCGCCTGCACGTTTACAGGCATGGTAGAACCGGGAACGGATATTGAAATCTGCTGCCTTGAAACAAGGCAGAAAAAAGAATTCACACACATTTTCTTTGAAGTTATCAATGCGTCGAACAAAAAAGCCATTCGCAACGGATATATGAAAATCCAAAAGGAGAGTGTATGACCTCATTTGAGCCGCTTCCCAGATTAAACGATTATATTGACACCTGGGCAACCCAAAGACCGGATCATCCGGCTATGATTCAATTCGAAGACGGCAAGACTGTACCTTACAAAAAATTTTCCCAGCTTATTGATTTTTTCGCCCTAAAGTTAATGGATATGGGAATCGGTCACGGAGACCGTGTTGCCACACAACTGGTTTTGGTACCTGAGCATATGATCCTCATGTATGCCTGCTTTAAAATTGGCGCCATCTTTGCTCCCCTGGATGTAAGACTTACGGAATCAGAAGTGGTTCGGGATGTGAATAAAATCCAGCCAAAAGCATTTTTCTTTTTAGGTGAAACCCCGGTAAAAGACTTCAGGCTGGTGGGAAGAGCCGTACAAAAGGACTGCCCGTCAGTGGCGCATCTGATCCAGTTCACCCCGGACCCCAAACCCGGCGAGTTGTTGGACGGTGCACAGGCCATCACGGATATGATGGACAAAAAAAAGCTGATCTGGTTAAAACTTAAGGACCTTATTACCGGCGGTCTTAAAAAGGCTTATGAGCATATCCAGACCCGAACCCCATGCCTGATTATCTATACGACCGGCACCACGGGCGAACCCAAACCGGCAGTGCTTTGCCATGAAAACATTATCGTCCAGAATGAAATCCTGTCCAGGGGTTTTGGTGATGATATTAAAGGAGAAAAATTTGTCTGCCTGGTTAACCTGCCCCCTTCCCATGTGGGATGTGTGACTGAAACCTTCATGACCACACTGTATCTTGGCGGCACAACGGTTCTGCTCAGGATATTTGACGCTAAAAATACCCTTGAGGCCATCCAAAAGCACCGGGTAACTGCTTTAGGACAGATCCCCACCATGTTCCGCATGCTATGGAACCTGCCTGAGTATGATACCTATGATCTGTCCAGCCTTGAATTTGTTGCTTATGGCGGGTCATCAGTGGATACAGGCTTCCTTAAACGAATGGCTGCAATGGCACCCAAATTCGGTACTGGTATCGGT
>JAKSAU010000230.1 GCA_022361535.1 Desulfobacterales bacterium | reverse complement strand
TCCAATCAATTATGGCTCCGGCATCTGGTTCCTGGCCCTGGGAACGATTCGGTGTATCTGTCGACTCATTGTGCAGTGGTGAATCTTTTTTGTCTATTTCATCATCCTGTGTCGATGACACAGCCGGGGGGGCAGATTTTACCAGATGAGTAACAGGTTCGTCTTTTTCTTTATCTATCAAAAAGACCTCATTGACAAACTGATCAACATCCATTGGCTGGGCAACGGCTGTTTCATCTTCTATCACAGATTCTGTTGTTTGGAGTTCAGTCTGTTCAGGCGCAATGTCGTTTGTATCTGAAACAGGCGTGGGTAAGTCATCTGTTTCAATCACAAGTTGTGCCTGATATTCTGTGGCAGCCTCTTCTTTTTCAATGGTTTCGTCAGGAATCGTTTCAAGAGGAACAAAAGTTTTGGAGGGGATTACTGTTTGTTCTGTTTCAGTGTTGAATTCACCTGGTTCCGGAGCTGAATAACCTTCAGCAATAAGTGGTTCTGACAGGTTTTGTTTGTGTTCGATATTGCTTGTTTGTTGACCTGTATAAAAGATGATCCCTGTACCAATACCGACCATGGCTATGGCAGTTCCCAGGCGGCCTGGCCAGTTTCGAAATCCGGTGTTTATGCGCACTGAACGTTCAGTTTCTTTTTTAGGTTTTTGTTGTTCTGGCTGAGGCACAGCAGGCAATTCAAGCTGGTCGATCCCTTCTTTAAAAGTCGTTACATCAACTCTGTCAAAGTCTTTTCCATAAGCGGTGATAAGGGCGTGGTCGCATGCGATATTTATCAGTCTTGGAAATCCTTTAGTGTAGTCGTAGATCTCGTGAATGGCTTTATGCTCAAAAAGAGGGGATGTGGTACCGGCAATCTCCAGTCGTCTTTGAATATATTCACCGGTTTGGTTTTCATCCAAGGGTTTTAGAACCCCGTGCACCCCCACATGCCGTTCCCAGTCCGGACCTAAAGTTTTGGAGAGTACATCAATTAACTCAAGCTGCCCGGCCAGTAAAATGGTGAGCACCGGATTTAGATCAAACTGGGCCCACCTCAGCAGCTCCTTAAAAAAACGTTTGGGAATCCTCTGGGCTTCATCCACGATTACCAGAACCGGTGTCCCTTTCTTTTTTGCGTCCTTTAAAAAGTCAAAAAATGCCTTAGAAAAAGGTACGCCTTGTTTATACGAGTCCTTGAACCCAAATGTTTGGGCAATTGTATAAAACAGATAATTGATCTCAAGATAAGGATCGTTGATTCTATGGTGGTGTATCCCGTCAGGCAGTGTATGGATAATGTCATTGATCAGGGTTGTTTTTCCTGTCCCTACATCTCCTGTCAGGACCATCAATGGAACATGCTTTCTTATCCCTGTTTTCAAAGAACTCAGCGCCTTTTTATGCCACGGACCCTGCCACAAAAATGACGGGTCCGAAGAAATTTGAAAAGGCTTTTTATCCAGATTAAAATGCCGAAGATACATATACAACTCCGTGAACAGGTTCAGGCATCTATAAAATTTCTTTTATTGCATCGAGAAGTGGGTTTTTACCCATAGGGATCTCAGTGTCGCCTTCCAGATCGTTATCCAGATATTTTTTCACACAATCGTATTGATCCCATCCCTTGAGGGGATAATCCAAATCAACACTGCTCCATTTTGGATGGCCGTTCTGCCTTAACCATTCAATATTCTGGTGTATGATGGAGGCAAACCGGCCCACATGATCGCAGTTATTTCGTCTGAAATCAAAAGAGACCAGAACTGATTTTACTGCTGCAGTATGAACGTCTTCTGCCTGCCAGTCATATGTATTGCCCGGGATCTGCACGGTAGGGTAGAACTCGGCAATGCTCTTGTTGTTAATGGGCACAAGTTTTAAACCATCCTGGCCAGTAATCTGTTCGGATAACAGTTTTACAGGGATTCCGGCCACATAAAACATGGCATCAATTTGCCCGTTCTTAAGCATTGTTAAGGCCTTGTCCGTTCCTACAGCAACTTTTTTAGCAGGCACCACACCTGAAACTTCAAACAAAAGCCTGCATGTCAGATAAGTGCCGCTGCCTTCTTTACCGATAGCAACTCTTTTACCCTCCAGATCATCAAAAGAAGTCAGGGACGTTTTGCCTATAAGGTGTATTTCCTCATTGTATAATGGAAAAACCAATTTGGTTTTTCTTGCAATGTGTTTGAGTGTTTTGTTTGTTTTTACTTTCAGGACAAAAGCCAGAACATCAGACTGAACTATTCCCATCTGGGTTTTGGGGCGCTTGTATACCGCATATACGTTTTCAACCGATCCTCGTGAGTTGTACACACTGACGTCATATCCGTGAGCCTTGCCAAGCTCCATCATGTTCAGGCCGAATTGATAATACGTACCTTTAGGACTGCCGGTTATAACCCCAAGTTCAACTGCAGATGCAATATTGCAAAAAACAAAAACCAAACAGGCTGCACAAACGACGATATATTTTTTATACATATCTCCTCCCGTGAATCGAAACAATTTCCTGTACCTGGTGAATCAAACCTGCTGAGATCAATAGATAAAAGCACCGATCATTGCGGCGATATCTCAAAGGAAAGTCACAGGTACAATATTACGAACAAGATTTTAGGCTTTTATGTTTCTCTATCAGATATGACGCCTGTGTCAAGCATAATGCGCTCGGTAGTGTCTAATGGGGTCAAATAAAAACAGACACTTCTGCTGGGCGGCTTTATTTTATTTCAATTATTTTTCGTACTGCTTAGGCTGATATTCGTCCTAATAAGAATAGCGGCAATCATGCAAAAACAGTTGTTGTCTGATGGCTGAAAATCGCTAATTGGCCCTCGGGGTCCCATATCGTACCGCGTTCTTGAACGTACCCTTTTTCAGCGCTGTCAACTACACAATGAAAGGCCCACCAATCGTTTTCAGAGCAGGTTACTCTATTCAAGTGAACAAATTGTAATGCCCATGTTAAGGTGCTTGCTGCTGCAGGTTCCTTCAGTTTAGAGATCACAGGTGTTGGCCAGGCGTCGGCCAAAGCGACGAGCCATTCTTCAGTCAGGCAGTTTGATTCTTCTCGAAAATTTGTCCAGCCACCAATTTCCTCGCCGCCTTTCCCGGAAAAGGGCAGCTCTCCAATTGCCCATCGATAATCAAAATGGCGGGTAAATGCAGGTGTTAACCCGTCAATGTACGGCAGTTCAAGAACTTTTGAAGGCTCCTGCATTTTGGGGCGCTTTGTTGGCTCGATTTGGATTTTGGACTCCCGATCTCCTCCAAAACTACCCACTGCTGTTGAGCATATTGCATCATTTTGAATTACCCTTGATTCGATTGTGGTTACAGACTTTCCTGAACGTAATGTTTGCGTTTGAATGAAAAAAGGATCAGCACTCAAAGGAGCGATAAAAGAGAATATAAGGCTGCGAACCTTTCTATCTTCGGGTGCATGATTACGCATTGACTTTAAAACCATTGCAGCGACTAATCCTCCGAAAACAGTGCGACCCTGCATCCAGTCCTCAGGTACAAGAAATTGTGTGTCGTTATTTGTGTTTTGAACTTTATTTATTAACGTAGCAAATGCAGTATCCGTCATGTTTCCACTCCTGTGTTCAAATGAATTCATATTTTGTGAAACTGGAACAGGTATTAAAGCATATCATAATAGTATCCTGTAATTAGTCAATGCATCATGTTTTGTCTGGTTTGATAGGCATGATATCAACCATGACATATCGTTATGTTTTATATAACAACTATTAATTTGAATTATATTTAAAATTTCTTAGAATATAAACCAGTTAGAGGAAAGGTTAGCTGCACAGACAGGATACATCACAGCAACTTTAATAAAACACCAGAGAAATATGTTCTAACAAGGGGAGGTCGTCATGGATTACAAGGGGTACATTACATTTAAAGCTGAAAAGAAAGAAGGCGTTCTTTACGTCACATTTGATTTTCCGCCAGTAAATGTTCAGGGGCAGGAAATGCTGGCTGACTTGAACAGTCTTGCGATGAGACTTGAGCGGGATCGCGAAACAAAGGTCGTTGTTTTCCAATCTGCGCATCCGGAAATTTGGGTATGCCACTATGATACTGAGCTTTTAAAAGACATGTCAACACAGGCGGTTTCCCGCGACGAAGTTAAACTGCTTGATTTGCAATCGGTTCTGGAGCGTATCAGTAAAGTGCCTCAGGCGACAATTGCAAAGCTTGAAGGCTTTGCGCGCGGCGGCGGCCATGAATTTGCGCTTGCCTGTGATATGCGTTTTGCCGCACGCGGTAAATTTAAATTCATGCAGATGGAAGTTGCTATGGGGATTCTTCCCTGCGGCGGTGGTGCATCCCGTATGGCTCGCCAGGTCGGCCTGGGCCGTGCATTGGAAATTATCCTCAGCGCGCGTGATTTCGGTGCTGATGAAGCCGAAAAATATGGCACGATTAATAAAGCTTTAGATCCTGATGAAATCGGAGAGTATGTTGACACTTTAGCCAAACGCATTGCCAAGTTTCCGGCGGAATCAATTAATGCCTGCAAACAGGCAGTATATGAATCCATAGACAAGCCAATTGATGAAGCGCTCAAGTCAGAAGCATACTGGCTCTATCAGGCAACCAGCAAGACGCCTGCTGTAAAGCGTTTTACAATTGCCGATGAAAAAGGCATGGAACATGATATGGAAAATCAGCGTAATTGGAATGAACTGGTAATGAATGTCCAGGATATAAATTAACATATTCAGCATATGTACAAGGGTGAAACCGGCATATGAAGCAAGGAGAAAATAAAAATGAAAGCAATGATAATTAAAGAATTTGGTGAGTCCAACGTCTTTGAGTCTGCAGAAATCGCTAAACCGGAAATCAAACCGGGCCATGTACTGGTTAAGATCTGTGCTACCAGCATCAATACAGTGGATACCATGATACGGCAGATGGGAGAAGAGTTGCCGATTT
>JAKSAU010000717.1 GCA_022361535.1 Desulfobacterales bacterium | reverse complement strand
TAATTTACCGCGATTTTGATTAACCAGCTCTTGACAGATAGCCAGTCCCAATCCGTGGCCTTTTTCTTTCTTCGTGGTATACCCCCTTTCAAAGAGCCGTTCCTCGATCTCTTTTTTAATTACAATTCCCATCGTTTTTACTTCAAAACGGTTTTCCTCTGTTCCGCCGTCAATGATCACCTCAACGGTCTTATCACCAGCTTCCAGACTGCCTAAGGCTTCAATCGCATTATCAAGCAGATTACCGATAATCCGGTTTAAGTCCCAGTTGGAAAGACCCAATTCCTTGATTTGATTAATTGTGTTAACTTTCACATTAACCCCGGCTACTTTCGCCCGGGAGATTTTGCTGTAAAGCAAAGCATTGAGGGTCTGACTACCGGTGCGGACTACCTCTTCAATCTGTTCTAACTCGGTCACAATGCCTTTTAAATATTTCCGGGCCGCCTCCACCTGATTCATCTTCAGCATCACATTAATCATCCCCAGGTGGTGATTGTAATCATGATACTGCATCCGCAGTTCCCAGTTCATCTGCTGTAAGACCTTCTCCTTAATCCGTTCAATTATATCATTCCGCTGTAATTTCAGCATTTCCACCAGTTGACGGATTAAAGCCAGGATAACTATAATCAAGATCACGGATAATACATTAAGAAAAATGGACGAGCCAAAAACGGATGTGCTTTTAAATAAAAATGAGAAAACCCCTGGTCCCCAGTAAATGGCTAGTAAAAACAAACCCTGAAATATTAAAAAAAGGGTTAGTATTGACATAGTATTGTTTATCTTCCTGGCATAACTCAGGTCGATCTCCTGGTCAGTCTCTAATTCCAGGTCTTCTCTGCTCAAAAATTTAATTGTCGACTGAAGATCCAGGGCATATTTTCGGACTAAAATGATAATCAGCAGCATCCCCGCAACCTGAGGCAGGAAAAAGAGCGTCCGATATAGCGGCTCATCGAAAAGACTATTCAAGTCAAAAGCAGTCAGTTGTGCAAACAGGGGAAGTATTGATGTCTCTAATAGTAAATAGATAATAATTGATATTCCGCATATTACGCCACCGATAAAATAATTTACTTTAAAGAGCTGGTGCAATAGAATAGTATAAAGCAGTAGTCCCGTAAAGACCAAGATAACAGGGGTAACCGGAAAGGTCCGGACTGTCAAGACAACCAAACTAACACTGACCACCATCAAAAACAGCTTCCGATAATTGATTTTCAAAGCCAGTAAAGAGAGGATCAACAGACTGACCAGGGTATTCTCAACCAGTGAAAACAGTAAAACCACCCAGTTAAATTGTTCCACCATCTTTCCTCCTCCTCAAAATAGGTCTTTTTTATTATAATTCTCCATTTACAGGAATTTCCCTTTAATTAAAAAAAATCTCCAGAGATCAACTGGAGACTAAATTTTCTAATATTTTTAATTGCTATTAATGTTATTTCTTGGGCGGTCTCGGCTGGTAAAAGCAAAAAAAACTATTTGAACCCTGACTGCCATTCACTCCTACTTTGATGATTTTAGCAACCACTTTCTTTAACATTTTATCACCTCCTAATTGAAAAAATGTAATTTTAAGAGGATTTTCCCTTTTTGTAAAGAATACCTATAAAAAAGCCTTGTGAATGGGAAAGGAGAAAATATGAATTTAATAAAAGATTGTTCAGATTTTTTGGCCCGGCAATTCACCAATAGATTTAAACTTTCCGAACGGGAAAGCAGCTACCTTGATTATGGCCTCCAGCTAATCCTCGGTTATCTCCTGGAGCTAGTGTTTATTTTACTCATCGGATACCTGCTGGGGGTCTTCTGGCCATTAGTAGTTGCCCATTTTTGTTTTGTTGCCTTCCGACAATGTGCCGGTGGTTTACATATGCCGACCTATTTTCTTTGCTTTACTACCTCATTGCTGGTTTTTATCGTAATCGGGCTGTTGATCCGTTTTGTGCAACCGGGACTGCCGGCCCTGTTCATCTGGCTGTTCGTCGTGACTCTGCTCAGCATCTTGCTGGTTAATAAATACGCGCCGGCTGATACCGAGATCATCCCAATTAAAGACCCGGTGTTGAGGAAGAAACTCAAAAAGAGAGCCCAACCGGTGATCACTGGCTGGTTTATACTCTCCCTTCTGCTAATCTATATATTCCCTGCTTCG
>JAKSAU010000406.1 GCA_022361535.1 Desulfobacterales bacterium | reverse complement strand
CAGCATCCCCTTGTTAACGGCAAGAAGCGCTTTCAACATGCCTGCAGCACCGGCACATCCCAAAAGATGGCCAATCTGGGATTTTATGGAAGAAATACCAGCATTGGATTTGCTGTACATGGAATTAAGGGTGCCCAATTCCACCTCGTCTCCGACAATGGTGGAGGTGCCATGGGCTTCAATGAACCCAATGTCTTCGGGCCGGATTTCTTTGCGGATGGAGTCAAAGCACCGTTTCAGGCTCATTATCTGGCCTTTGGGGTTGGGGGCGGCGATGGCTTTTCCCTTGCCGTCGGAACTGGAGCCTATAGAATTGATCACACCATAAATTTTGTTGTTGTCCCTGATGGCGTCTTTCATCCGCTTAAGTACATAAATGACAGAGCCTTCACCCAGGACAAAGCCGTCAGCCCGTCCGTCAAAAGGCCAGGAGCCTTTTTCCGAAAGAGTCCCCATCTTGGCGAACCCGATAAAAGATTCAGGTGCAAGGTGAGTATTTACCCCGCCGACCACAACCTGGTCATGGTCACCGGAAAGAAGTTCTCCGCAGGCCGCTTCAATGGCGGTAATAGAAGAGGCACAGGCCGCATCAACAATATAGTTTGTCCCACGGGCACCAAGGTGCTTGGCTACACGGGAGGCCTCAATATTCAACAGGATACCGTGAACAGGATCGTATCCTTTGTTTTCGCCTTCCATGCCGTCAAACAATGCCTGTCTGACCTTTTCCTTATCTTCTTCGCTTAGCTCGGAAAAAGCAGATGTTTTTTCCAGCATGGACAATACTTCCGGGTACCAATACTTAAGCTGGAGGTCATTACCCAATTCATTTGACAGACAGGTTGCAATGATAACAGCAGTCTTTTTTGGATCTTCGCAAACCATCTGGTCATTTTCATCAAGGAGGCCTGCACTTTCCACTGCTTTATATGCGGTAGACAACACCATTTTCTGGCTGCGGGAAAGCCGTTTATCCTTTCCGTCTGTATACCCGAACCGTTCAGAATCAAACTCAAAATCATCTACATGGCCGGCAAGATCTGTATAGGTTTTATCTTCCGCCTTCCGGTTTTTATCATAATATAAAGCCTTATCCATTCTGGAGTCCGGCATGGGAGCGATGGAATAGCGTTTGTCTAAAATATTCTGCCACAGTTCATCAGGCGTACCTGCATGGGGAAGGGTACATCCCATACCCACAACCGCAATCTCGTCATGGATCTTGTTTTCAGGGCTTGAAAAAGTTTCAAGGGTATTGAGATGGCGGAACAATTGGGATTTGCCGGTAAAATAAGAATTATGAATATCCCTGATAGACACCGTCTCTTTGAAAAAGGCCAGGCTGTCGCCTACAAGGAAATTGCCTTTTTCACGGTGCTCATCCCCTTCAAACCAGGTATAGTTTTCTTCGCCCGGTTTTTTAAAATCCGGCAGAAACCCTTTTGCACCGATAAGAAGTGATCCGATATTCCGTTTTTCAAATGCACGTTTCCGATCACCCAAGGGCATCTTATCCCGAATCATCTCCACTTCAAGGTCTGTCATCATTTTAGCAAAGGGTGTAGGGGCTGTTCTTGAGGCAAGGCCTAAGGTTTTGCCGATGACAACGGTTTCATCCTGCTCAATGATGATATCCTGGTATTGCTTTTGAACTGCTTGTGTTTTGACGACCTCATCGGAAAAAAGGTAGGCCGTGCCCACCTGCAGGCCGACTTTGGCACCTTTGGCTGCCAGGAACGAAGTCATGCCTGAAATAAAAAAGGAAGCAAATGCAGTTGAAATGCCGCCTGCAAACACAAGATAAAGATCTGACAGGTCGCGCCCGGAATTCACCAGCTTGGCAATTGCTGCATCCCAAAGCACCATGGATGTCAGCGATCCTACATGGCCCCCGGCTTCCCCGCCTTCGAAAATAAAGCGGCGGCAACCGTTTTCAATGCCGTTTTCCATCATGGAAACCGACGGGGTATGAAGATAGGTTTTTGTACCTGCCTTTTCCAGCTCAACTACCTGGGAGGGAATCCCACCGGCAAAAAGAGCATATGGTACCTTATATTTTTTTACCATTTCAAGATGGTCGGCAACCTGGGGATTGAACGCTTCAATACCCACAAGTCCTGCACCGAAATTGTCCAGGCTGTCTGCACCGGATTTCAACATGTCGTCGGCCAGTGAAACAGGCAGGCTGCCTACAGCAAAAAACGGCAGAGCTCCTGCGTCAAGAACCTTTGCTGCGAATTCTGCATTATCGGATATATTTGCCATGGGCCCTTGGATCAAAGGAAAATCCGTATTCTGGTCTGTGGCAAATGGTGAATTCTGTTGTACCGGATCGTGACTGTCTACATAATCAAGATTTGCACCTAAGGTCGTAAAAAAGCGGTCCACCATCTGGTCTAATGTGGTTGACTCTTTGGCAAACTCTTTGGCAAAAATGCCGTCTTGGCCCAGATAAAACAGCGATTGGATAAAAGCGGCATCCGGATTGTCCTGTGCGGTGATGTTCTTGGCAATGGACGGGTAGATCTGGCCCTGCTCATCCTGTGACAGGAGCACCGCCTCTTCTTTAAGGTCTTTAACAATCTTTGTTCCAAGTTTAGCAAAGACACGATAGGTTTCTTTTCCCTTAAAGATGATCTCTGTGGAGTCACCCTCATCTACATTGGCCAATAGTTTTTTAAAATTTTCTGCCACAGGTGCTTCATCTGCCAAGAGGAACTGGCTGTCCATGACGAAACCGGATACACCCGCAGCCAACATTCCGGCAGCAGTATACTGCCCGACACCACCATGGAGAAACAATGGCAAGGACAGGTTTTCAAGATACCATTGCATAAGGATAAAAGAAGAGTATCCTGACACACGGCCTGCAGCCTCGTTACCTTTTACCACAAGGGCATGGGGCCCTATGGTTTTAATGGCTTTTGTGAGATTGATATCCCTGATTTCAAGGACTACTTTGGTAGAATTAAACTGAAACAAATCCAATGCTATTTCATCGGCAGGGTCATCCTGTTCCAGGGGTACGGATATCATATCCAGATTTTTAATGTTCTCGTTCTTGAGTGCAGACAAAACTTTTGTGTCCCACTCAGCCAGGCGCAGGCCGAATTGCAGATTCTCCCCGGCAAGAAGAAGGGCCTTTTGAAGGATATCATCCCGGCTTAAAAATTCAGTATCAAAGACCGGCAAGGCACCGGCTTTATAAATGGCGTGAAAATATCTGACATCAAAGACTTTGACAGGGGTTTGAATCATCAAAGGCAGTCTTGAACTCAGTATTCTTCTAATCATTTAATTTCTCCATTATGGTGTTGTCATGAACTTCCGACCAGAGCCGGAATCAGATTTTTTTATGTTCCTCCCTGTTCTTATCAAGGATTGTGCCAAACACTCACACCCGCACCAATTTATCCAAACCCCTCAAAATCAGTGGCTTTTTATGATAGTGCCCACCAAACTGGCCAATATCCCCTCTCGGCCAACCTTGCATTTTATGAACATCCGATGTACAAATATGCACAATCAAAGAAAAGTTTAAGGAAAACTATAAAAATATGCCCAAAAGCAATCAGACATTTTCTTTGGCTACTGAAGAGCGCCATTTTTTCAAAACCGTATACAATGCCGCTTTTGCCAATCCGTTTTCCCGCCTTCGGGAGCGATTGGACAGGCGAATAGCAGGTCTTTTTCCATCTGCTCCCCGCCGTAAAAGTATTGATATGTGCATCCAGGAGGTGGATCTCAGATTAGAAGCGCTTGAACGTGAAAATAAAGGTAAAATAACTGCCTATTCACCCGGAGACCAGGAACTGCTTCGGGTAGTATACCTGTTCAGCATTTTCCATAAATTCAGGGACAAATTCGATAAGCATATCAGGGATCAGATCCAGGCAGGCGACACCCCGATTCAGATAGATTTTTTAGATGAAGCCAAAGAGGTGATTGTAGAAAAAGGGTTTGATGAAGACAAATTCTACCACTATTTTGCACTTTCCTTCCAGTTGCGCCGCGCCTTTTACTTTATATCCAACAGTCTGGTCGGAATAAGCCCATGCATGCGCACCTTAAAAAAACACCTTTGGTACAATGTGTTTACCTATAATTTCAAACTGTATGACAAATTTTTGTGGAACCGGATGGAGGATTTTTCAACGCTTCTTTTGGGTGAAACAGGTACAGGAAAAGGAACTGCAGCCAACGCCATTGGCCGAAGCGGATTTATCCCGCTTGACCCAAGGAACAAATGTTTTGCCCAAAGCTTTACCCGGGCGTTTTCCTCCTTAAACCTCTCACAGTACCCTGAAACGTTGTTGGAATCGGAGCTTTTCGGTCATACCAAAGGGGCATTTACCGGTGCGGTTGAAAACTACCAGGGGGCATTTGCGCGGTGCAGCCCATACGGTGCCATTCTCCTGGACGAAATCGGGGAGATCCCAAACCACGTTCAGATCAAACTGTTAAGAGTTTTACAGGAAAGACATTTTACACCGGTCGGTGCCCATCGCGCCTCACGCTTCAACGGCCGCGTTATTGCCGCTACAAACCGTCCCAGAGAAGATATAATGGGAGGTAAGGTCTTCAGGGATGATTTCTACTACCGGCTTTGTTCAGATCTGATTGAGGTCCCGCCCCTTCGGAAACGTATCAGGGAAGCACCTGAAGAGCTTGATCTGCTCCTTGACTTTGTCATTCACCGCATGACAGGAGCCCATGCGTCCAATCTGATAGAAAAAGTAAAAAGAATTATTGACCGAAACCTTGGAAAACATTATCAATGGCCAGGAAACGTCAGAGAACTTGAGCAATGCGTACGATCGGTGCTTTTGCGCCGGGATTATGCGGGTAAAGAAACCTTGGGATCACCCAATGCTGATCCATCCCGCAACCTGGTACGGGGTATTGAGAACAGGACTATTGCTGTTCCGGACCTGGTATCAGGCTATTGCAGCGTTTTATATGACGATCTGGGCACCTATGAAAAAGTGGCCCGGAAAACAGGATTAGACAGGCGAACTGTTAAAAAATACATAAGCGGCACCACCCCAAAAAAGGACAAGTGATTCATGCTGGATTTTCTTCCCTCTCCCCTTAAAGGCGGGCTCTCGTTTATAGGTTACGTAATTAATACCATATCATTGACAATCCCTTTAATCCTGCTGTCCTTGATAAAATTCATCCTGCCCTTCAAGCCGGTTATCGTCTTTTTGGACCGCGTACTCATAGGCATAGCTACGTTATGGATCAGCATCAACGGGATGAACTCAAGGCTGTTCAATAAAATTGAATGGCAGGTCACAGGATTGGACAAACTCCAGAAAAAAGATTGGTATCTGGTTATCTCCAATCATCAATCCTGGGTGGATATCCTTGTACTTCAGGATGTTTTTAACCGGAAGATCCCCATGCTCAAATTTTTCTTGAAAAAAGAATTGATCTGGGTGCCCTTTTTAGGATTGGCATGGTGGGCGCTTGATTTTCCGTTTATGAAGCGGTATTCGAAAAAATTTCTCGCTGCCAACCCCCATTTGGCTGGCAAAGACCTTGAAAGCACCAAAAAGGCATGTGAAAAATTTAAGCATACTCCGGTCTCTGTAATGAATTTTGTTGAAGGCACAAGATTTACCCCACAAAAACATGCAGCCCAAGGATCACAATTTAACCAGTTGCTAACACCCAAAGCCGGTGGTATAGCATTTGTTTTAGGCTCCATGGGAGAGTACCTGCATCAAATCGTCAATGTAACCATTGCGTATCCCGGCAAAGTTCCTACATTTTGGGATTTTATCTCAGGAAAGGCAAGAAAAGTCATTGTGGATATAGATGTGTTCCCAGTGGAGAACATCCATATTGGAGACTATTTTGGAAACGATGCTTTCAAAAAAGAATTTTGCGACTGGCTTAACCGGCTTTGGCAGGAAAAAGACGAAAAACTTGGCCTAATGCTTTCAGAAAAGAACAACAGGTTGTTAAATTAACACTTGACCAAAGAGGTTAGGGCGTTTTAACCCAAAGCCTTCAGGTAAAAGTTTTAGTCTCTTAAAAAACACCTCTGAAAAAGTAATCTGTAGGCTCGGAACCACTCCAACGAAGTGTTAACGCGTTTTTCCTGAACCCTTTTGGATGTAGTCGATACAAAGAGCAATTTTTAGTTTTGCAATTTTTTCAAGTTCAACAGGGGTAAATTCCATGTTTCCTTGAACACCATGCCAATAAATCCAGAAAATAATTTCTGTTGCTCCTACTTTTGCAAAAGTCCTTTTGTTGATTTTAATAAAATCAGCCATCCATGAAATTCGATCAAAAACAGGTATGTATTCCGGAGTGCAGACACGACAAGACCCATAGGGCAAAGGTACTCCTTTGTATTTGCCGATAGTCCCAATTTTACCTGGTTCATTAACACGGTGAAGCTGGATATTCTCAATAGCTGCAAGATCTGCTGGTTGAAAATCTTCACCCCATAAATGGCATTCTGGTTCTACCAATCTTGTACCTCTGGGTGCTAACAGTATAATTTACGGAATCGTTAATTATTAAGCCACACGGATTCCGTATAGCACGGAGTAATAAAACAACATTTACGATCGAATATCGACTTAACTGAATAATATCTGGCACCTCCTGTAGGGCCAGAATCGAATTAATACAACTGGATTAAAACAGGTTAAACTAAGCTTTTTTGAACCGAACTAATAATTGCCCACTTTCATCTGGTAGGTGGTCCGCTCATCAGCCCCTTCTCCTGTCCTGAAAAGAATCTCAGATATCCTGGCGTGGCGGATCATTTTATCCACCGTATAATCACTATGTTTTCCGATAATAGTGTTACCGGCCAAGATGGCACCTTCCACAACTACTTGGGCTTTTCCGGGATTTTCTTTGGACCAT
>JAKSAU010000431.1 GCA_022361535.1 Desulfobacterales bacterium | reverse complement strand
ACTGGCGATCCTCGTTGGGAGCTTGAAATTAATACGGGTTTTGGCTTCGTAAAATTATCTAAGCCAAATATAAAATTGTATCCAAATCCTGTTTCAGATTACGCAAAGTTGAAATTTACTTTAGATAAGAAAGAGGAAGTTAGTTTATCGGTTTACTCAGTTACAGGAAAAAAGATAAATAATTACATAACGCGGAAGCTGGAGAAAGGGGAAAACGAAATTGAAATTAATACTTCCGTTTTAGGGAAAGGGATTTATTTTTACAGGTTAGGTGTTGGAGGCCAATTTTACACTGGAAAAATAATAGTTGCAAAATAGGTATTCATTATAGCCTGTTTTGTATTTAGTTGCAAATAAATCCAATTCTATGGGAAGCAAGGATTTCTAGAGGTTTTGTGTTTATTAGTTAATCCAAACCGATCCATTAATCGTGTCGTTTTGATAAATCCCTTATTTTTGTGAGAAAAGCAAACAAAATAAGACATGAGATGTATTAAGTCGAATGGCGTTTCGGTGTTTAAAGCCCATCTGTATAGAATAGTTTTTAACTGTCACGGTTGTTTGTATAGTTTTCCGTATATAATAAATATAAAAAGGAAGATAAGATGAACAGTGGTATTCAACATTTACTTGAACGGTTTTTAGCCGGTGATCCTTTAAATGCAGCAGATTTTTCGGAGCTGAAGGTTTTTTTCTCGGGCAATTCGGGCAAGGATGAAGTAAACCGTTGGCTTTCCAGTAACTGGGATTTGGCCGGTACGGAGGATGTTGAGCCCAGTTATGAAGGCTTAAAGCAAAAGATAGATGAATACGAAAACCGGCGAAGGCCTGGTTATGCTTTCTACCAGCGGATAAATAGGTTGTCGGTTTTCTACCAGCGTGCAGCTGCTGTTTTATTTATCCCTTTGATCCTGGGGCTTTCATTTTTGATGTTTTACAGCCCGGGTGACGATGTTAATTTTTATGTGTCATCGGCACCTGTAGGTCAAAAGGCCAGGCTTGAGCTGCCCGATGGGAGCCTGGTGTTCCTGAACTCGGGTTCGAGTATCCGCTATGCTTCAGATTTTAATGAAAAGGGCCGTGATGTAGAGTTGGAGGGCGAAGCCTTTTTTGATGTTGAAAAAAACACGGGCAAGCCCTTTTTTGTGCGTACGCCTTATTTGGACGTAGAGGTGACCGGTACGCGTTTCAATGTAAATGCATATGCCGATGAGCCTGTTGTGGAAACGGCACTGGTTGAGGGCAAGGTGAATTTGATCCTGGGCGGTGATGGTGAAAAAGTGGGTTTGCTCCCGGGGAAGGTACTTTCCTATACGAAGTCGACCAGGGAGTTGCGGTCTTCTGTTTTGAACGAGGAGGCCACGCTGGCCTGGAAGGAGGGCCGTCTTGTTTTTATCAACGATGACTTTAGCAAATTGGCCCGTAAGGTTGAAAAATGGTTTGGCATGGAGGTCGTTTATGATGCGGATGATTTCAGGGGCAATAAACTGACGGTTAAATTGCTTGAGGGCGAGCACCTTGACAGGTTGCTTGAGATTATAGGGACTGCCCTTGATGCGGACTGTACGGTCAGGGAGGGCAAGATTTATCTCAAAAAGAACTAAGGAGAACACTAAAACAGCACGGTATCTATGACTATGACTTAAGTTTATAACAAAGGGAAGTGTCCTACCACTTCCCCATGACTATTAAACATTATAAAATAACGTTTAACTAAAACTCACACAAATTTATGAAAAAAAACAAGATTTTTTTTTCATGGGCTTATATTATCCCGTGGAGAAGGACATGTAGAATTATGAAAGTATTAATTATTTTAATGGCAGCAACTCTGGTTACCTTTGCTTCGGGAGGGTATTCCCAAACCAGGAATTTTACATTTCAATTAAAAGGGGTCAACCTCTTGGAAGTATTCGAAGAGATTGAACAACAGTCTGATATGCAGATTGCCTATGATATTTCATCCATTGATGCCGAGCGTCGAATGGACATTACTGTGAAAAGGGAGTCTGTTGAAAACGTTTTGAAAGAAGCCTTGCATAACACGGATCTTTCTTATCGGATTATGGATCGGTATATCATAATCTCAACCAAAAAAAATGGGATTCCCGGACAGGCAATGCAACAGGAACTAATAACGGTTTCTGGTAAAGTTACCGATTCCGATGGAGCTCCATTGCCTGGTGTAACGGTTGTGGTAGAAGGGACTACCAATGGGACAATTTCCAATTT
>JAKSAU010000724.1 GCA_022361535.1 Desulfobacterales bacterium | reverse complement strand
TGTCTTGGAACCCGAACTTAACGGAGGTGAAAAATGAAAAAACTGATGAATACAATAAACTATTTTTTCACACCTGAAGACTCCACAGCCGCTGCCGGCCAGGGCAACATCTCATTTGACATCAGCAGCACTAATTTTAACCTTGGCAGTGTAAAAGCACTTTTCTGGGTACTGAGCACCATGGGAGTTTTCTATCTGATTACACTGATCTAAATACCGGCTATAAGCCGTCTACATAAAACGAGCTGTTTATCAAAACCTTTTTGGATTGACACCGATTTTAACGTACAGCATACCTTGAATTCATGTCTTTCCATCTCCTCCCCTACTATAAGAAAATGATAAACAGCTCTTTTATTTTTTCATACTTTCAATACTTTTATAAAAGGGTTTTAAAACACTCTATTGTTTTAGCTCCTTTGGGTTACCTATAAATTCATTCACTGCTTCATAATATCCTCTAAACTCGGAAATCGTGTTATGACCTGCGTTTTTAATAACCACCTGTTTTTTTAAAGCGGTTAGGCTGTCATACAAAGCTTGGGTCCGAACCATGGGGATTATTTCATCTTCAGATGCTGCAAGGATAAGTGCTCGAGAATTAATATTTCCTGCAAAATCAATCGTTCTGTGGCGGTCTGTTAACACCATTGAAACAAGGAAAGCCGGATAAAAGTTTGCAGCCACAGCCTCAATACTGTCAAAGGGGCAGGTCAAAATCAAACCTCCCAAATTCCGCTGCAATACCAAATAAGATGCTATGGACGACCCAAGGCTTCTGCCCCAGGCCATGCTATTTTCAGGTTTAATACCATATAGTTTGCTCACCTCATCAAAAACCAATAAAGCATCTTGTTTTAACAGGTCTTCCGACGGCCTGCCGCCACTTAGTCCATACCCCCTGTAATTGACCAGTACGACATTGGCAGCTACCTTTTCCAGGTAATCCTCAATATTTAAAGACACCTCCTCGGCATTTCCGCCAAAATAAAAAATGAATGGTTGCTTTTCAGTATCTTTTTCAATGATCCAGCCATGCAGCGAAATGCCATCCTGTGCAGTCACGGCAATTTCTTTTACGGACGGATCAAGCTTAGTTAAATATTCCTGTCTGCCGCGGTCTAAGGGAACCGGGAAATAGAGCAGTTTTCTGGAAATAAGGCGTAATGCGACTACAAAAATGACAGCAATGATAATAATTGAAATAACGAGTTTCATTTTACCACTCCCCTATACCTAAATTCGCAGGTTAAGAAATGCAGGCTAACAAAGCAAAACGTGTTAGCCCGAATCTTTCCTATGTTTATATGGACAAGCCATTTTATTTTACCTATATTAATTCTCGCGGGAAATCATCCCTTTTTCGTCAAAAAACGAGAGCAGCAAGCGGGATTGCCTTGACAAGGATAATGCTAATCCCTAACCATTAAGAACAATCATCACCAAACGTCCACCAGTGAAAGGAGGTTCCATGGCTCATCAACCCAACACCCTGAGAAAAGACGTATCTAAAACCGATTGCTGGGACCTGTCTCCCATGTTCAAGTCAGACGATGAGTGGGATACTTTATTTTCAGATCTGGAAAAAAAACTGTCAAACTATAACACATTTAAAGGGAATCTGGCCAAATCCTTTGACACGTTCATGAATTGCATCAAGTTTGGCCATGAGATGGGCCGGGACCTGGAGCGCCTTTACACATTTGCACACCTGAAAAACGACGAAGACAAAACAAACCCAGATGGAGACAGTTTGTTCCAAAGAG
>JAKSAU010000519.1 GCA_022361535.1 Desulfobacterales bacterium | reverse complement strand
GAATGAATTTTTGAATTTTAGGAAACTGAAAAGGGCAACTCAAATTTTGAATTGCCCTAAATTTTGAATTTATTCTAATTTATGATGTGTTTTAAAAGTTCAATTTTAAAATTGATGTTTAGGTACGATCCAATTCTCATGGTTTATTCTACTTTGATAATCTTAACTGTATGCCCCACCCAGTTAGGAGGCAGGTAAATCCTACCGCTGTTTCCGGAAGATTTTACTTCCTTTTCGATCATCTCTTCACCATAAACTTCAAATTTTACTCTGGCTCTGGGCCGCAGATCCTGACTTTTTTTATCTCGTTCGCTCATAATCCACCTAAAAAAATAAAAACGCCTCTACCTATATCCTTTTTCGTATCAAGTCAATTTTTTTGTATATAATCCAACTAAAGTTTCGCAGGATTGATCAAAACATGTTTTGCAACCTTGGCTTTTGTCTTCTCGGGCAGGAATCGTTCTTACGTCAAACCCCAATTTTATGTACAATTGTGTTAACTCTCCTAAACGGGGCTCACTATAGTTTCCCTGGAATATCCACCCCTGGTCACCCATTTTCTCCAGAGTCATACCCCGTCCTCAATATAGCGGTTACACATCTGTTTTATAGCCAAATTATATCTTTTGGACCATTTTTTCAATACTAATTTCATGAACGATTCGGTGAGACTCTCGGGCATCAACAAGTGCTGATTGCGCCCAGTATTTATCATTTAGGTATGACAACGGGATACTTTTTTCGATACCAATCTACAATGCCATGGCGCAGGTTAAAAATCCTGGTAAACCCACTGTCAATTAGGAGTTTTGAGGCAACAGTGCTCCGATTCCCAGTGGCGCAATACACGAGAATCGGGTCATGTTTATATGCGTCCAACTCATTGATACGTGTTTTAAGTTCTTGTAAGGGAATAAGCCTGGAACCATCCAAGTGGCCCATCTTATACTCTTTTGGAGTTCTGACATCCAGCACCAGAGGCGAAAAAGTGCCCAGGATCTGTTGCGCATCCTCAGCCGAAACCGCCTTATAGTGAATGGCTGTATATTCGACCACCCTCAGGGTCGCGGAAATTTCTCCCAAGAAAAAGTCAAATATACCAGCCTTTTTCATCTTGAAATATGGAAGAGTTTCACTGCTGCCGTCAAGTTCCGTTTCAATGCCTAATGCCGGAATAGATAGTACTGCCCGGCGATGTGTACCCATATCGAATTTAATATAATCTCCGCGATAAACTGAAAACTCATCAGATTGAGCAAGATCTTCAACCGACAACACCCTGAACCCATTCACAAGATTCCCGGATACAGGCTGTGTACACCACAGGTCACCGACCAACACATGCCCAAGCAGTATGAAAAACAGTAAATATCGAAGATTTAATTTAAATCGGTTCATTGCTAAATATATAAAAGTTTAGAATTATACCAAGTTAACACACAAGCCGGCCTGGTTCAAGACAGTCATATATCGGTACTGTTCAATTCGCTAAATTCTGGTATACTAACGCATCACGGCTTAAAAAAATGCAGGTAAAATGCAAACCCAATCCTACAGGAAAAGGATGATAAGTGATGTTGGAATATGATACATCTCTTTTAGAACAAAGGTGCAAAAGAATTAAAAAAGCCTTGGAGGGCAAACTCACCTGGAAGTGGGACACAAGATTTGAAACTGTACTTGCCGTATTCAATACCAAAGATCTTGAGGAACTAAAAACGCTGTTGTCCAATGAGATGGACATTATTTGGCAGCCGGAAAATATGGATTCGGCTCCAGATTTAATCCACATCATCATCGATCATTTTGGCGGTCTGAACCCGGGCCAGCAACTTTTTACCTCAGACTCCGAAATAGACGGGATTCTTATGTGTGCCTGGTGGCCATGGAACGACGGACAAAAAATTTCCATACGCCTCGCCGTTTTTGCTGATTCCTTAAGTGATGAAGAAAACGAAGAATTAACCCGGTTGTTCAGAAATTGGTTTGGCGTTTAAAATTTCAGCAAGATATCTGCCTTAAGTCAGGTTTGGCCCAGGCTATACTACCCGGGCCAAAGATTGTTTTTACAAATATTTCTTCATTATTGCTTCGTAAGACCCATCAGCTTTCATTTTATCAAGTTCTGCCTGCCATTTGGCAATTACATCGTCTGATGTACCTTTACTGAATGCGATATAAAGCTGTGTTTCTTTTACGTCAAACACTTTTTCAAAAGCGGCAGCATCCCCAAGGACGCTTTTGGCTTTAAATACACCCTGGAGTTGTCCTACGATCCATAGATCAATCCTGCCAGCAGCAAGCTTCTTCACGTTAGCCAGGTCATCAACCACACTTTCGATATTGGTGAATCCCTCTTGTTTCAAAAAGGCCTCAGCAGCATCATCTTTGTACGTCCCGATCTTTTTAACTTTTCTGGCATCATCAAGGGAAGAAATTTTGATTCCACTGCCTTTCTTGATAAAAAAGACCCATTTATTAGGTGCCACAGGCCCTACCCATTTGAACAAAGACTCTCGCTGTTCAGTCCGGGTCATAGAATACAGGATCATACCGTCTTTGTTCTGGATAAGGTTGTATCCCCTTGACCAGGGTACGACCTTGATATTATTCGGGTGTCCCAGCCGATTTAAAAGTTCGACCATTACTTCGCTCGACAAGCCTGTAATTTTTCCATTCTCGCTATAATTAAACGGCGGGTATTCTTCGGTCATGATTGTAAATGTATCTGCGGATGCAGATGCATATATCCCAAAAAAACAAAAGCTTGTGATAATAATTAGACGATAAAATGCTCTCATTCGACATCTCCTTTTTTAATTTTTTCGTATTAAATGTGTTCAGGCCTGGCCTGATTGATGAAAGATTGTCCCCATCAAAATCAACATGAAAAAAATCAGAGAGAAGAGAGCAGGCAACGGGGAATTGCCAATGCGTTCAAAAAGCTGGGCGGGAAAGGCGCTTAACGCCAGACCCGCCCAGTGTTATCTATACCCTAAATTTACCCATAAGCTCGGACAAGCGATCCCCTAAAATTGATAGCTGATCCGAATTGGTTTTCACTTCCTGGCTGGACGACGCCAAACCATTAGTAGCCTCGGTAATCTCTGCGATTTCGCCGGCAACTTGCTGGGATGCTGCAGACCCCTGGCTCACATTATCGTTTACTTCCACGATACCTGTTGAGGCATTTGAAATATTTTCTGCAATCTCACGGGTCGTGGCAGATTGCTCTTCCACGGCCGTGGCAATGGTGGCAACAATGGAGTTGATCTCTGTCACAACTTCGGAGATGGTTGATATTTCTTCAACTGTGTTGTTTGTAGAATTCTGGATACCCTGGATTTGATCCTTAATGGCACCTGACGCCTCTGCGGTCTGATTGGCCAAGTCCTTTATCTCGTTGGCCACAACAGCAAACCCTTTACCTGCTTCACCTGCCCTGGCCGCTTCAATGGTCGCGTTCAGTGCCAGCAGATTGACCTGTTCGGATATATCTGTAATGGTTTCAACCACTTTACCGATCTGGTTGGCCGCATCCCCCAATTCATTTACCTGTTGAGATGCGCTCTGTGTCTGGGTCACGGCATTGTCAGTAATACTTCTTGCTTTTTCCGCGTTCTGGGCAATTTCATTAATTGTTGAAGACATCTCTTCAGATGCCGTAGCCACCATGTTGATATTTGTTGAAGCTTCTTCCATGGCGGCAGCAACAGAGGTCATATTGGTACTCATATCATCGGCAGCCTGCGCAACCGACCCTGAACGTGAAGACAGATCCTCTACACCATTGTTCATTGAAGAAGACAGCTTGGTAAATTCCGTTGAAGAGGTATCAATTGTGGTGGCATTTTCTGTCACTTCCTTGATCAGGTCCTGGAGTTTTTGAATAAACTGGTTAAACCAAGTAGATAATTCACCGATTTCATCTTTGGTTTTTACTTCCAGACGTTTGGTCAAGTCACCTTCACCCTGGGCAATATCCTTGATCATGGTGATGGTGTTTTTAATTGGCCTTGTTACAAATACTTGCAGACAGATCACCAAGGTAACAATAAGAGCAATAATAATAACTATGGCAACAACAATCTGGATCGTTATAGAATTACCGATATTTTTTTGGGCAATGGATTCAAAAGTGACAATACTTTCCTGGGTGTGGGCTTCCTTATCAGCAAGCATCTTGTTAACTAACTCATTGGTATAGTAAAGTCTGACACTGCCCACTTTTTCACCTTCGTGAAGGGCATCGGACACAATGGAAAGCTTTTCATCTGGTGTTACAGTGTCCGGCAGGGCCTGTCCGGTGGCAATTTCCGGTGATTTCCAGGCTGCTCCAAAGGGATTACCTTCTGCATCCAGAACCTTTATGGCAACAATTCCATCCAACTTCAGATAGGAGGCCAATAATTTATACAGTTGCTCCTGATCAAAATTATATAGAAAAGAGCGGGTCACACTGGTACAGATCTCTAAGTTTACTTCCATATTGGACACCAGAGATTTTTTCATCTGGACAGATTCTTCTTCCAGAGCCGTCTTCTGTGTTGTAACAAACTGGTTAATCATACTTTCGGACAGGCTGGATTGAAGTTGAATACCGATAAAACTGCTGATTGCCAGAAGTACGAGGATGATAATACCGCTGGCAGCTGCAGTTTTAAAAGCAATACTGCTGCTTTTTTTTGTGGATTCGTTGTTTTCCATTAGGTCTCCTCTGAGTAATATAATCCGCAGAAAAGTCTGTTAGCTACACCTTCTCTATCGTTATTATTACTGATTTTCTGGGAAATTGTTAATATGATACCATAAAAATACATTTTTTAAAAATACCGATTCACCCCAACCCTGTCAACCGCTTTTCAGCACCAAACTATTGATAATTGGGGCTAACCGAGTTCAAACAGGAAAAATTCTTTTGACTTACACCGTGATTTGAGATTAATAAGGATGGCACCACTCTGTTCGGGAATGCGTGAAACCGGATGGCAATATAAAAAAGTAACCCATTGGAAATATAAAGATAATACAGACCGTGACAGAACAAAACAGCCATATAACGACATCCATTTTTGATATTTTCAAAACCGGGCCCGGGCCATCAAGCTCTCATACCATCGGTCCCATGAAAGCCGCACTAATGTTCAGAACTGCCGTTGCCAACTCAGATCTCTTGCAAGCAGATCTTAAAATCAAGGTACACCTGTTCGGCTCTTTAAGTCTGACAGGTAAAGGCCACGGAACAGATAGGGCCCTTTTGGGCGGATTAATGGGCTGGGAACCTTCAACATGTGACTGCGATGCCTTAAGCCAATTGTTAGGCTCCCAGAATGAAGAATATATTTTAAAATTTAATGACCATAAAATTCCTTTTACAGGAAATGATATCGTATTTGAAACCGGGGATACTAGCGATTTACCCTTTGCCAATACAATGCGGTTTGTTCTGTTGCATAATAAAAACTCTTTATTTGAGCAGGAGTATTACTCTGTTGGCGGTGGTTTTATCCAGCAAAAAGGGGAAATCTCAAAGCAACCTCCGGTACCGCCCCACCCCTATTGGAGTATGAATTCATTAAGGAAACAGATGCGCCGGACCGGTTTGTCCCTGGACGATATTATCCTTACAAACGAACAGGCCCTGACTGGTTTGTCCCAGGCTGATATCCTGGCCGGAATCGACGGAATTTTAGACACCATGTTCGATTGTGTGGAGCGAGGGCTCTCTAAAGACGGTTTGCTTCCCGGCTCCATTGGCCTGCTCAGAAAAGCCAAAGTATTGATGGAAAACGCCCAAAACATGCCAAGAGAAACAGGACGGATTCTTGGCCTGCTCAACGCCTATGCTATGGCTGCATCAGAGGAAAATGCAGACGGTCGCCAGGTAGTTACAGCCCCGACATCCGGTTCGGCCGGTGTAATGCCCGGTGTGATTTACATGCTTAAACATCATTACCATCTCACCCGGGAACAATTGCGCAAAGGCATGCTTGCCGCATCCGCCATTGCCTTTATCGCCAAAAAAAATGCCAGTATATCCGGAGCCGAAGTCGGATGCCAGGGTGAAGTCGGGGTGGCCTCATCCATGGCTGCAGCATTGATGACCCACGCCATGGGCAGTGATATCAAACGATTGGAAAATGCTGCTGAAATTGCCCTGGAGCACCAGCTTGGTATGACCTGTGACCCTGTGGGCGGCTATGTACAAATCCCTTGTATAGAACGCAATGCCGTAGGCGCAGTTACAGCCGTAAACGCATCCATACTTGCTGAGGCCGGAGATCCTGCACGGCAAAAAGTAACTTTTGATGAAGTGGTTGAAACCATGATGGAAACAGGCAGGGACATGTGTACCCGGTATAAGGAAACGGCACTTGGCGGACTGGCCTTGTGTTGCGTATCCTGTTGATCCACTAGAACAGACACAAGGAGATTGCCATGACATCCTTACCCTGTGTGGGTATTTTGGCCACCGGCGGCACCATAGCAGGAGCCGCCCCGTCTTCCACCCAGGCCGGCTATACTTCCGGGCAACTTAATATCGAGGGACTTGTCAGTGCCGTACCGAACCTGGACAAAATTTCCAGGATCGAGGGAGAACAGTTTTCAAATGTGGGGTCCCAGGACATGTCATTTAAAATCATGACAGGTCTTGCCAAAAAAATTAACCAGATGCTCAGCCGAAGTGATATTGACGGCCTCGTGGTTACACATGGTACAGACACCATGGAGGAAACCGCTTTTTTCCTAAACCTAACCGTCAAAAGTACAAAACCCGTGGTCATGACAGGTGCCATGCGGCCGGCCACGGCCATCAGTGCGGACGGCCCTTTGAACCTGTTCAACGCAGTTGCTGTAGCAGCCGCTCCGGAATCCAGTGGGCGGGGGGTGATGGTGGTCATGAATGACAGAATCCATGGCGCTCATTCTCTGACCAAAACCAATACTACCTCGGTTGAAACATTTTTATCGCCGGTTAATGGACTTATGGGAACCGTTGTATTTGGAACGGTTAAATTTTTCAGGGGACCTTTTAGGAAGCATACGACCATCAGTGAATTTTCACCGGATTATGACCTGCCCCTGCCTCGTGTAGATATTGTGTATGCATGTGCAGATATGCCGCCGGATCTGTTACAAGCCTCTGTAGCCAACGGTGCCAAGGGAGTTGTAGTTGCCGGTGACGGTAACGGCAACATGCCCGAAGCTGCCATCCGGACCGCAGCAGACCTTGCACAGCAAGGCATCTTTATCGTCCGCGCCTCCAGGGTTCCCACAGGAACTGTGGGCCGAAACGTAGAAGTGGATGATGATTTAAACGGATTTATTGCCTCTGACGAACTCAATCCTGCCAAAGCAAGAATCCTACTCATGCTCTCTTTATTAAAACCAAGAAGCCTTGAGGAAGTACAGGAGCTTTTTTACAGTTATTAACGATACCTGAGTACAATGTTTTCAAGTAATCAAAGATTATACTTTTAGCAACACTCCACGCTTACAAAAAGAATCACCCTTTGTATGAAAGAGGAAGATATATGGTTGCCCCACGTGGTAAATCATTAAAGTCAGCTACCTTGTCTCCCTGGATAGGTCCCAACTGCGGCAGATGATAAATAACGAACTTATCCTTGTATTTTTTGCCGGCGATCCCATAAGCAGTCCGCGTCTTTGTAATGGCATAGGGACCTTTATAGCCCACCACCAACCGGGTGCCGACTGGCAGATCATCCCAGTCCCGAATGGCCGATCCCTGTGCAACCCTTCCGGACGGTAGAAAGTAGATTGTGGTGTCCGACCGGTAATCCTGCCCTGCATGTGACCAGGCTGTCATTTGGCTTGAAATTCTCTTAATGGGACTTAAAGCCTGGACCTTAACCTGTTCTGTTTCCTGGTTAAGCAGGACCTTTGTACCAACAGGCAAACGATCCCACCCAATAATCTTTTCAACTCTGTCACCAGGAAGTGCCTTTCCATCGGGCAGGATATACGCCGTTGTCGGATCATTGTATTCCCCCCCTGCAATCGACCAGGCAGAGTTCGACTTTGATATTATATTTGATGCCGGTTCCCGTAATGGTTTTGCCACAGAAGATACTTTCCTGGAATAAGGCGAATAAAACACCCGTGCAAGCATGGGGTCTGCCATTAGACGCCCTGCACGGACATCCGGATCATAAGACCAGGTTGGGCCAATTCCGGCTTTAGACCTGTTAAAGTTTTTTCCGCATCGTTTCCGACCCCTGTGATTTTTTTTAAACCAGGGGTTGGGTTTGCCATAGGCAACCTGGCTGTGGGTTAAAATACTCTTGTCTCCAAGGCCGTATACTCGTTTTAAAATCTGCAGCAACATGCCAAGTGAACGGTACTGGCTATCTGAAATGGGGGCATAATGATAGCCCACCAGTTCAATTCCCACGGAGATCCGGCTTAAGTCTGTGGAACCTTGCCACATGGACAGGCCGGCGTGATCTGCCCGGTATTTTTTATCTAAAATCCGATAGGTTCTTCCGTTTCTTGCAATAACGTAATTGGCATGACCACCTGGAGTCGTCCGGCCGTTTTTAAGTCGCTTACCCTTGGAAACCACTCTCAAGGTAGCATCTAAGCCCAGTTCAGATGTATGGACAATAATCAAGCGGGTGTGAGATCTTACCCGTTTTTTATACTTCGGATTAATCCGGTGACGATAATCAATGATCCGATTCTGGTATCGGCTCAATTCAGATGATGTATAGGCAACTGCATCTTTTGGAACAAAGATGATCCAACTCAAAACGATTATCAAGGTTGTTAAAATGGGGAAAATCGCTCGAAATAATATTATGCAAGGCTGTTTATACATGGAGCAGGAGTATACCAGCCCTTTTTTCTTTATGGAAGACAGATCCTCAAATTTTACATGGCAAACATACATAAACCAACTTGAGGATCTGTCTTTACGGCAAAAGACATCAGGACGTCTTTTTTAAACAAACTCTTATGCAAAGCAACGCATCATACCTGAATCACACTTTGAAACAACTTCTTAAAAAAGGGCGGCAGTCCTTTCCAGGTTGAAAGATCCGGTGTTTTTATAGGCGCTGCCCCTGTTAAATTTTAAACCGGTTCACCATCCCGTCCAAACGGGCCGCCAACTTAGACAGGTCTTCTGCACTGGTTTGAACCTGGGTGCTTCGGTCTGCCATATCTGATGAAGCTTGGTTAACATCTGAAATATCCCGGGTAATTTCATGTGCGACTACAGCACTCTGATTTACGTTCTGGTTGACTTCTTCAATACCGGCCGAAGCCTGTGTGATATTTTCTGAAATCTCACGGGTAGCTGATGATTGTTCTTCCACTGCTGTGGCAATAGAGCCAACAATGTCGCTGACCTCGGATATGACCTGGGATACTTCACCCATTCCTGCCAAAGACCCTGCAGAACTTTGCTGGATATTATCGATTTTATTTTTTATGTCCTGAGAGGCTTCTGAAGTTTGCCCTGCCAGATCCTTGATTTCATTGGCCACAACGGCAAATCCTTTGCCGGCATCACCGGCTCTTGCTGCCTCAATGGTAGCATTCAAGGAAAGCAGGTTGACCTGTTCGGATATATCGGTAATGGTTTCCACAACCTGGCCGATAGCCTGGGCAGCATCACCCAGTTCATTCATTCGCTCGGTAGACATGGCAACTTTATCCACGGCATTCGTCGCAACGCCTCTGGCTTTTTCCGCGCTTCTTGCGATTTCGTCAATGGTTGCATTCATTTGCTCTGCAGCACTGGCAACCGTGTTAACGTTGGTCGAAGACTGTTCCATTGCAGCAGAAACAGAGTTCATATTTGTCGTCATCTCTTCGGCTGCAGTGGCAACACTTCCCGATTTTTCCGATGTTTGACCGGCACTTGACGACATTTCGTCAGATATGGCAGCCAGCTCTGTTGACGATGACGATAACGTATCCACTCCCTGGTTAATGTCAGAAATCATGGTGTGCAGTTTTTCTATAAAGATGTTGAAGGTATGGGAAAGGACACCAACCTCGTCTTTTCCTGCAACGTCAAGCCGCATGGTCAGGTCCCCTTCACCTTCTGCAACATCTTTGAGGCCATCCACAGCACGATTTATGGGACGGACAATGGCAAGGGAAGCAAGGAAAATCAATACAGCCACAATAGCAAGGACTACAACACCGACGATAATATTGTAGATTTCCATCTTTTTAACAGGAGCCATGAATTCATCTTTGTTCTGGGTAACGGCAATGCTCCACCCTGTCATTGGCACATATGCGAACCCGGCTAATTTATCTGTTCCTTTGAATGTGTAGGCTTCATTTCCGGTTTCACCTGCCAGCATACGGCGAACGATTTCTTCCATACCATTAAGCGTTTTCAGATCAAGGCTGAAAATAAAATCCTTGTTAGGATGAGCAATGATAATCCCTTCTTTATTAGCAACAAAAGGATATCCGGTTTCGCCGATTTTTATGTCCGTCAGTCTTT
>JAKSAU010001056.1 GCA_022361535.1 Desulfobacterales bacterium | reverse complement strand
GGCGATCATCATCGCATGGGCGCCATGGATGTCTGCCCCTTTATCCCGGTAGCCAATGTGACCATGGAAGAATGTGTCCAGGTGTCTAAGAATTTTGGAAAACGTGCCGCTGAAGAGCTTGGTATCCCTTTATATCTTTATGAGGAATCCGCTACCCAGGATTACCGGAAAAAACTTCCCCAAATCAGAGAAGGCCAGTATGAAGCTATTCCCGAACGGATCGTCCAGGAAAAATGGAAACCGGATTTCGGCCCGGCTGAATTTGTACCTGAATGGGGCGCAACTGTCACAGGGGCACGTTTTTTCTTGATTGCTTACAATGTCAACCTGTTATCTACCCCGAACCAGGCTCACCGCATAGCCCTGAATTTAAGAGAGGCTGGCAGGGGAGATGACGACCCGGGCCGTTTTAAAGAGGTCAAAGGCATGGGCTGGTATGTGGATGATTACAATCTGGCCCAGGTGACAGTTAATCTGAACAACTATCATGTAACAGCCCCTCATGAACTATTTGAAGCGGTAAAAGAAGAGGCTGCCGAACTCAAAGTGGCTGTAACCGGATCGGAGATTGTTGGCGTTGTTCCTTTGGAAGCCATTCTTATGGCAGCAGACTATTATGTAGAAAAGGAAGGACTTTTTGTCCTGGATGAGGACCAGAAAGTCCGTTTGGCTATTGAACGGCTGGGTCTCAATTCTGTGGCGCCTTTTAATCCCAAAGAAAAAATCATTGAATATATCATTGCTGAAGAACCGGATGAACCCCTTGCAGGCCTGAGTGTCAGAGGGTTTATCCAGGAAGTGGCAAACAGGAGTTCCGCACCTGGCGGGGGATCAGCGTCAGCAGCCATCGCAGCCATGGGGGCAGGCTTAGGCGCCATGGTAGCCAAACTTACGCTAGGGGTAAGAAAGTTTGAAGATCTGGATGGAAAAATGAGAGAACTTGTCCCCCCCCTTCATGATTCAGCCCATGCTCTTATTCCCATGATTGATGCAGATACAGATGCCTTTGGCGATTATGTGGCAGCTCTTGGCCTGCCTAAGGGAACAGATGAAGAAAAGGCATATCGGGCAGATCAGCTTCAATTGGGATTGAAAAAAGCAATTGAAGTTCCTTTATCAACCATGACACTGGGGGACAACGCCTGGGATGCCATGATCGAGGTGGCAGAATACGGCAATATTGCCTCGAAATCTGACGTCGAAGTCGGTGCCCGCGCCCTTGAAATGGGGATTTGGGGGGCATATAAAAATGTCGTGATCAATATGGGGGATATTACGGACCAGACATACAAGGAAACAACCATGGCAAAGGCTGAAGCGCTCAAAGACAGGGCCGCTGAATACTGCCAGAAGGTTTTGGATATCCTGGATAAAAGATCTGCATAAAAATTAATCTGATTTATTCAGAGCATAAATTCTGCCCGGAGGTATCTGCAAACTTTCCGGGCAGAGTTTTTTTAAGACAATGCCGCAGGTTTTGGTGTGCAATCTAACTGACCGTCATCAAAGCTCTCTTAGGGGATATCACATTCCCCGTACTTTGATTTCTGTATTCTCCTGATTTCAATAGGCAAACATTCATTTTGGTTCGTCCTTTTAATGGTTTTACATCACTTCTAAAGCTTTAGCGAAAACTTCTTGACAATTCGAATCGTATTATAATATTGAGTTTAATTATAAAAGTGAATCTAATTCATTTTTCCTGGGTTTGCCTTTACTGAATGCACAGACCGATAAAATGAACAACGTGAACAGATCGTTGTAGCCGCCATATATGCATCACACCATATAAATAAGGAGGTAGAAATGAGTCTTGCACTGGAAAAAAATCTGATTCAACGGGTAGCACTGGGTGATATTTTCAGGCGCCGTGCCGCCAACACGCCGAACCAGACGGCACTCAGAGATTACAAAGGCATGGGAATCGAATCTTTTACGTTTTTTGAACTGAATCAGGCCATGAATCAATTTGCCCATGCCGCCAGGCAACGGGGGCTTGGCAAAGGAGACAAGGTTGCACTTTTAGGGCTTAATTCTGCTGAGTATGTTGTGGCGCTTTACGGGTGTGCCAAAGCCGGGATTGTTGCCGTACCCATCAATCCAGGAATTGCACCTGAAGATGTCGTCTATGTGCTGAATCATTCAGAGGCAAGTGCCCTGATTGCAGACAGCCTTCTTGTACCCCTGGTCGACAAGATCCGTCCTGCAATTGCCAATATTATCACTCTGGTTTGCATTCCCACAGGTGATGAGACCGTATCGTCAGATTACATTCCTTTTGAGGCCTTTTTAGACTTGGCAGGTGATTCCGAGTTTGATGATGTGATCATAGAAGACCGGGATATATTTGAAATTCTATATACCAGCGGTACTACAGGAAAACCCAAAGGTGTTGAAATTACTCATCTTGGCGTTTATGTTTCTGCCCTGTCTACGGCCATTGGATTTGGATTGCGGCCGGGATTTTCCTCAACCATGATGCTGCCTATTTTTCATTGTGCCCAGCAGGCAGTGACCTTATCCACGTTGAATGTGGGAGGAGCCGTATCTGTGATTCGCCAATTTGAGCCGGGGCAGGTCATGAATATCGTTGAAAAGGATTGTCTGAATTTAATATTTGGTCTGCCTATCATGTACCGGGCCATGGTTGGTCACCCAAAAGTTCAAGATCATAACTGGGATGAACTCAAGTCTTGTATTTTTGCCATGGCACCAATGGATCAGGCCACTTTAGAAGCCGGTATCAAGGTATTCAATGCAGAGTTCATGCTTGGGACCGGTCAGACCGAGTGTTTTCCGCCGACAAACATGTTCCATGCCAGCCAGCATTTAAAGAAACAGGGTAATTATTGGGGGAAATCCAACCTGGCGCTGGATACAGCAGTTATGGATGACCAGGGCAATCTTCTTGGGCCGGGTGAGGTCGGTGAAATCGTCTGGCGGGGCGCTGTGGTTATGGACGGGTATTATAAAGATGAGGAGGCTACAGCAGAGAGCAGAGCTTTTGGCTGGCATCATTCAGGTGATCTGGGATCGTTTGATCATGACGGTCAGTTATTGTTCGTGGACAGGAAAAAAGATATGATCAAAACCGGTGGGGAAAATGTTGCTTCCATCAAGGTGGAACGGGCCATCCTGGAAGATTTACGGGTAGAACAGGCTGCTGTTGTGGGGTTGCCGGACGAGCGGTGGACCGAGGCGGTTACCGCTTTTGTGGTACCCAAACCAGATAACAATCTGACGTCTGAAGATGTAATTGCCCATTGCAAAGAGCATTTAGGAAAGTTTGAAGTGCCCAAACAGG
>JAKSAU010001293.1 GCA_022361535.1 Desulfobacterales bacterium | reverse complement strand
GAATTGACAGGTGTTCTCTATATCCTTGATGAACCGTCCATCGGGCTCCATCAGAGGGATAACATTAAACTTCTATCAACACTCAAGCATTTGCGGGATATTGGCAATACGTTGCTTATTGTAGAGCACGATCAGGAGACCATGGAAGAATCGGACTGGATCGTGGATATCGGTCCGGGTGCAGGTCATCTTGGGGGGCAGATCGTGGCCCAGGGCACTCCTGAAGAAATACGGAACAACCCGGCGTCCATTACAGGTAAGTTTTTGACAGGTAAAGAAAAAATAGATGTACCCCAAAAGAGGCGGACACCTAAATCCAAGGGAAGCAAGTGGATTTCTATCCAGGGGGCCAAAGAAAATAATCTTAAAAGTATTACTGCCAAGGTGCCTGTAGGGCTTTTGTCAGCAGTTACCGGGGTTTCCGGGGCCGGCAAATCCACATTGATTAACCAGATCTTGTATCCGGCCCTAGCAGTAAAACTAAACGGTTCCCAGATGAGTGTGGGAAAGCATAAAAAAATTACCGGTCTGTCCCATATCAACAAAGTTATCAATATTGACCAGAAGCCCATTGGCCGGACACCCAGGTCAAATCCGGCCACCTATACCAAGGTCTTTGATCACATAAGGGATTTCTTTGCCATGCTGCCTGAATCCCAGGCCAGGGGCTATAAAAAAGGGCGGTATTCATTTAATGTCAAAGGCGGCCGGTGCGAGGCATGCAAGGGTGACGGTTACATCAAAGTTGAAATGCATTTTCTGGCAGATGTATTTGTGCCCTGCGAAGTTTGTGATGGGAAGCGATTCAACAAAGCCACCCTGGAAATCCGGTACAAGGACCATTCCATTGCCGATGTTTTAGACCTGTCCGTTGTCCAGGCAAGAGAACTCTTTGACAGTCATCCTAAAATTACCCATATCCTGGATACCTTGATTGATGTCGGCCTGTCGTATATTAAGCTTGGCCAGGCCGCCACGACATTGTCAGGCGGTGAGGCCCAGCGGATCAAACTGGCCAGGGAATTAGCCAAACGGGACACAGGGGATACCCTTTATATTTTGGATGAGCCGACAACAGGGCTTCATTTCCAGGATGTACGTATGTTGTTGAATGTACTCCAGCGTCTCACCGATGCGGGTAATACCGTTGTTATTATTGAGCATAACCTGGATGTGGTGAAAACCGCGGACTGGGTGATTGACATCGGACCGGAAGGTGGGAGCAGCGGCGGAGAAGTGGTGGCTGCCGGATCACCTGAAAAGGTGGCGAAAAATGAAAACAGCCATACCGGTAAATACCTTAAAGATCTTTTATAAAGGAAGGGCGCGGGACATTCCTGCGCTTTTTCTCCAGGTCAACCATCATGATCATGGTCCTGTAGTTATTGACCAGGATTTCAAAGAAGCGCTTTTCATAACTGGTAATCTTTGACTTGTAGTTAAAAGCGATAATGGAAAGATCGGCTTCGTTATAGGTTATGAAGTTTTTAACCTGACGGTCAAGAAAGGCTAAGACCCTTGGATCAAGAGGATTCTTTTCAAGAAAAGCGTCTTTGGAATCATAGCTATCCATATCATCCGAGATGATTTGGGCTTTTTGCCGCGATATATTGATCGGGGCAAGGGACTCATTGGGAATCACGATGATATCTGAGATTTCAATACCTTTTGAAGATTGTTTGAATACGGAACCTACAAGGTTTTTTTCTTTATCAGCCCTTGTGATAAAAACCGCTTCATAATCTTTGAGTAGAAAAGAAGATAAGTGTTCGAATTCTGCACCGGTTTCAACAATGTCCTCCAGATCATGCATCAAAGATCCTGAGTAACGCAAGAGATCCTGGAGTCTGAAATCATAGGTTTTTCTCAGGGATATGTCCTGAAGCCAGACCAAGACGTGGGCTGCTTGGTCATCCCCTCCCATTTGTGCCGCCTTGACCTTATACCATTTCATTGTAACGCCTGAATAGGATTCGATTGAACTGGGCTGCTTGTCTGAAGAGGGTCTGGCTTTGGCAATAGCAAGCGTTTCTTTTAATGCGGATTGATTCAGAAGTTCCTGGATATTCTTAATTTTATATTTTTCCAGGAGATCAAATGTTTTTCCTATGGATAAAAGAATCTTGCCCTCAGGGTCCATTATAAAAACAGGATCTTCGGCCTGTGCCGGCAATTCTACCAAGGCGCTAAGATGCCTTTGTCGATATTTGACATTTGTTTTAGCGATTACCTGAACAAATAATGGGACGATAAAAGGGACCAAGCTATAGTTGCGCGATAAAAAACAGATGGTAAGCCCAATTACAAAAGCGGTCAGGTAGATTTGCAGACCGGTAAGCTCCTTGAGAACGAAACCCAGGTATATTTTAAAATCAAAATCGTTTTTGGAAGACGACATAATTTACCCATGGAAAAGTTAAGAACGCTTACTTGAGTCATAACACAACCGCTGATGATGCTCAAGGCGTGGGGAAAAATGTAAATTTCGCTAGAGAAATCAGAGCAAATACCATGAGAAACAAAATGACCTGCTTTCTGAAAGCCGCTTCATTAGCATATCGATTAAATAAGTAGTTGCCAATACCAATACCAAGGCCTAATGGAATGAAAAGGCCCACAGAAAGACTCAAGACCCTTGGAGTTAAAAGTCCGTAGAAAAGGCTTGAGACCAATGCCATGATATCCACCATAAGGAAAAACGCAATCATGGATGCCCGGGATACCGCTACCGGCCTGTCAGAAGAAAAATAAAAGAGGATTACAGGTGGGCCACCCAGTGCAGCTAATCCGGTCAGAAATCCGGAGCACATACCAACACCTGTTGTGGCGGCCGGTCCAGGGACTCTAATCGCTTTTTTTTGTCTGACCAATGCTATACACAATATTAATATCACAAGGGATATGAGTATGCGCATGGGGTTGGCCGGCACAATAACTAGGGCATAGGTTCCCAATGGAAGAAAGATAAGTGCGCCCAGGCCGATAAGCCGTAACCCTTTCCAGTCTACATTTTTTCGGGTCTTCCAAAACAGCCATGCACTGGCAGTCACATCCATACACAATACCATGGGTGTGATCTGGGATGGCGGAAATACATAGGTCAGTGTCAGGGCGCAGACCATGGCAAATCCGAATCCGGAATATCCCCTGATGATGCCGGCACCGAATACTATTAATCCGGCATATACTGTTTCCCACCCCATGTGTGCCACTCTTTCTTTAAATTAATTGCCCCTGCTTGGTAATTTCTTCAGATCCGTGAATCTACACCAGGGTAACAAATCGAACAAGGTTTTTTTCTCATCTGATGACAGAAAACTTGGATACTGGTCAAACGTTGGCAATTTAGCGGTATTTTGTTTTAAAAACAGACTGAAAGTGCAATTCTTCCTTGACTTTACAAGGTTTCCAATTTACTAGATTTAGGTTAGAATCACAAAGAGTATTTTACTTATATTGAAAAACATGGAGTTTGTTATGGGTAATATTGGGTTTGGGAAAAAGTTGTATATCTCATCCATCGGCATAATTCTTATGACCATTGTCATTATCGCCGCCTTCAATTTTTATCAGACCGAATCCCGGTTTCTTTCCAAAGGCAAAGCCAGCATTGAGAATGTTGCCCAGGTACTGAGCAAAATTATTGATATTCAGCATGGTCTATTGGCTGAAAAAATTGGTTCGGATATGAATATGCTCAAGACTGAAGCTGACAGTGAAGGAAAGGTCGCTCTGGTTGAATCCAGGACGCTGGACCTGACGGCTGTCGATATCGCTACAGGAAAAGAAACGCAAGTCACGCTGCCAAAGCTGATTGTCGGCTTGCAGTTTTTAACCGGGGATTACAAAATAGTTGATAAAGCTGGGCAATTTACAGATTCTGAGATTATGGCTTACCAGCTTTATGAAGACATGCTCATCAAAGTCTCCACAAATAGAAAAAAAGATGATGACTCTCGTCCCATAGGCGAGGCGTTTTCAAAAGACTCTCCCCAATATCAGGCTGTTGCAGAGAACAAGACGCTGTCTTTTTTAAGGGGGGAAGGAAAGGAAAAGTCAGTCTGGAATTTTTCCCCGTTCAAGGATGAAATGGAGGGAGTCGTGGCAGGCGGCTATGGCATCAGCCGGAAGGTGTTGACAAAAGACCTGGAAAATCTGGTCAAGGGAATATCGGTGAATGGAAACGGGTTTGCATTTATCCACGATGGAAAAGGCCGGATCATAACCCATCCGGACACAGCTTACCTGAAACTAAACCTGAATGATCTTGAGGGCGGAAGCTCGCTGTTGGAGAAAAAGACCGGTGCAGTTTCCTTTGAACATAATGGTCATCTTTATTATGCCTACGATATCTATTTTGAGCCTTGGGATCTTTATTTTGCAGTCGCGGTATCCGAGGCAGAACTCATGGAAGGGGTAGATAGGCAGATTCTAACCAGCGCTTTGATAAGCGGTCTTATTGCCCTTGTACTGGGTTGTTTGATTATCGGTCTCATGAACCGTCAGCTCATGGGGCACATGAACGGTATGGCTACCCTGGCAAGAGAGGTGGCAAATGGCAATTTTCAGCACAGCTTTGATTATCAGGCAAAAGATGCCATCCAAGATACAGTGACAGCCATGAATGATATGGTACACGGTCTTGGGGATATGATCCGTAACCTGAATGAGGAAGTAGACACACTTGGAAATGCCTCCGGCGAATTGAACAGGATTTCCGAGGACATGAGTGAAGGATCAAAGAGCAGTATGGGTAAGATCAAT
>JAKSAU010000923.1 GCA_022361535.1 Desulfobacterales bacterium | reverse complement strand
TGGAAGTGACCTAAAGACCCCATGACCTGAACATTACTCTCAATAATGCTCATTTCTTCTTCTAGTTCCCGTAAAGCAGCATGTTTTGGAGACAGGTCATTTTCATCCACATGACCGCCTGGGAAAGCCATCTGGTTTCGCCAGGGGTAACCTTCCTTATCCGCTTTCTGGATAAAAAGCAGGGATGGATCTGAATTGAACAAAAAGAGTGCGATAACACTAGTGGATTGATAGACGGAAGGATCCGGTGGCAGTGGATGATCTGCTGCGGCAACAGCTGAATGAATTTTCTCAATACATGCTGACTGGTCCATGGGCCTCCTAATGTAGAATTGCGATATCAACATAAAACCTATCCAGGTTTATGTCAAACCAGGGGAAGAAGGGTTAAGGCCTATAAAGACACCGGCTCGTTTATCCCGAAAACGGCTGCCGTATTTTCCAAAAAATACGCCTGATGCCGTTTTCAGGATAAACGGGCCGGTATTTTTATACGGGATTAACTTGTTCAACAGGACCAACCTGAAATTCATTTTGAGAATTGTTATAAAAGTTTTTTCAAAAGCCTGTTTGCACGATGAAGTTTGTCCTTGCCAAGAAAATGATAAATCGTATAGTTTTTAAGGTGTTTGAACCCATACGACCAATCGAAAAGGAATGCCGCATGAAACCTGCACCTCAGACAAAGCAGCCGGCTGATGCCGATGCCCGTAAATCCGTAAAGCCCGTTATCTGCTACCCTGTGGACACCCTTCCTTTACCTGATATGGACCTGTACACAGCAGCCAGAGAAAAAATGGAAAAGATTGATGAGATAATTGTGCTTCCAAGGGATGCCAATACGTTCAAGGTAGCAGCCGGTCAATTTTTCAGGATCGTGAGTATTGAAGGGCCCCAGGTGGGAGACCTGAATTTATGGGCAGCCGAAGATTTAAAAGAACGGTTTTACAGTGGTAAGACCCGGGCGCTTCATGGCACTCATTTGGGCGTGGGGGACCGGATGTGGAGCAGTTTTCCCTATATGCGCCCCATGGCTACCATCACCCATGATACCTTAGATTGGTATGGATTTGATGAGTTTGGGGGCGGCGTTCATGATGTCATCGGTACCCGGTGTGATCCTTATACCGGCCGCCTGCTAAGTGGCGATGACTATCATTTTTGCTGCCATTCCAACTTGATCCGGGCGCTGGCCGCTGAAAGCGGACTTTCCTTGAATCAGGCTGAGACCCTTGTGCACGATGTGCTCAACGTTTTTATGTGCACGGGATTTACTAAGGACACCCATCAGTATTTTATGAAGGCAAGCCCGGTAAGACCTGGTGATTTTCTTGAGTTTTTTGCAGAAATTGACCTTATAGGTGGTTTGTCAGCCTGCCCTGGTGGTGACTGCGGCTCGGAACATTCCAGTGATACTGCTCCTTGTTATCCATTAAAAGTGGAGATTTTTCAGCCTGAACAAGGGGCTTTAGATGGATGGATTAAACCTGGAAAGTCAGCCTATTCCTGCAGCCACGGTATGTAAAAAATTTTAATAAAATTTGAGTGGCCGAAATCAGGTATTAGTCGCATTGAGCTGCCGGTAAAAGGCCTGTTCAATAGCTTTAACCTGCCGGATTCGATCCGGAGTTAAAAAGAGTTTAAACAATGGATCTGTATCTGAATGGTTTTGGCCTAAAAGTTTTTCTTCCAGGATTGCCAGAACCTGCACAGATACATCACATGCCGGATACCCTTTATCATCCAGGTGGATGAATTTATCCTTTTTGATTTCCACGATATTATTGATATCCACCAGTTTGATACCGCCTTCAGGTGTGAGGATCAGGTTTCCAAGACCTGCCAAGTCCGGGATATACCCGGTTTGATCCATGAGCCGTCTGATACCCTGGATAAAACAGGCTATATTGCCCATAGCAGTCCGGGTTCTCTCCTCCATGGTTGCGTCATGGTCCATGGCACTGAGAAGGGCAGATATGTTTTCCGGGCCTGATACACGCCACGGGTCAAGGATTTGACCGTCCACATATTCCTGGAGACCACACAAAAGGATTCGACCTGAAGGATCAGTTCCCCTGTAATCAGCTATGAACTCTTCGGACCTTGCAATATACTCAGGCCCTAAAACGGAAAGAAGCGTTTTATACCGTTTGATTTCAAGAAAAATCTCTTCCTTGGACCCAAAACGGTTCCTGAATATCCTGAACATTTTAATGGGTTTTGCCCTGGGAAAAACCCGGATACCGTCTTCAAGAACACCAGTTGTTTCCTTTTCTACATCCTGGGATGACACCACTTCAAATATATGTGATCTTAATCCGGACCGATAGTATTTGCGGAAGACGTAAAGCTTTGAGTCTTTTATGAAATTAAGCTGTTTAACCTCTTTACCGGATAAGTGGGCCTGGCTTCTGATATCGTCCATTCTTTTTTTTACCAGAGATTGGGAGGGGATACCAGCCGTTTGGGATATTTAATGTAAAGCATATGAAATTGGTTTTGTAACAGCATGTGTCTTTAGTTGTGAAATGGCAAGAACCGGGTGGCAAAACCAACCGTATAGGGATATGATGCTAATCCTAAATTACCTTATATAAAATGAAGGAACCACATATCGATGAAAGCAAATGCATCTGAACATATTAAAACTGAAGTCAATCACAGGATGACAATCCGGGAGTGGGTTTTGATCTTTGTCCTGTCCCTGATCTGGGGGGCTTCTTTCTTTTTTGTGGAAGTCGCGGTTGTGACCATGACGCCGTTTACCATTGTCATGGTCCGGGTAGGTATGGCAGCAGCAGCCCTTTGGGGATTTGTTCTGGCAACAGGGCGCAGGATGCCGTCGTCTCCCGGTATCTGGGCTGGTTTGATTGCATTGGGTGCCATGAATAATGTACTTCCTTTCTCACTGATTACCTGGGGGCAGACCATTATCGAGTCCGGTTTGGCATCGATTCTTAATGCCTTTTCACCTGTGTTTTCAGCCCTTTTAGCCCATTTTTTGACCCGCGAAGAACGATTGACCCCGAACCGGCTGGTCGGGGTGGCTTTTGGTTGGATCGGGGTGGCCATCCTGATCGGAGTCACTTCCCTGAGCGGGGACAGTCGTGCCGCTATAGCCCAAGTGGCTGTATTGGGGGCGGCGCTTCTCTATGCGTTTGCCGCCATTTTCGGCAGAAGGTTCAAGGATCTTGATCCTGTTGTGGTGGCGGCCGGCATGCTTACCGGGTCTACCCTGATTATGATTCCACTAACTTTTGCATTAGAGCAGCCTTTTGGGCTTGAGCCCACAGCTTTGACTTGGGCGGCTTTGGTTTGCCTTGCATTGGTTTCCACAGCCCTGGCATACATTATCTATTTTTATGTACTGGCCCGTGCCGGGGCAACCAATATTCTATTGGTAACCTTTTTGATTCCTGTGTCAGCGATTTTCCTTGGAGCGGTGATTCTTGGCGAATCTTTATCCTGGAATGCCTTTGCAGGCATGGCAATGATCTTTGCCGGACTTGCAGCCATTGACGGCAGGGTTTTCAACTGGATTAAAAAGCGATAATTCCGTCTGCTGCAAAACCTTTCGATCCTCTTGTCCGGCAACGGATTTGAATTTTACCAGACTGCCTTGACAATTTCTTTTTTGCGACAATTATTATTGGAAACTATTTTTATAATTAATGAATTGAAACAAATAGGAGTTTAAACTGAGGAGCAAAAATGGCAGCAAAAAAGACACGTAAATTTAAAACAGAAGTTCAGCAGTTACTGCATCTGATTATCCACTCTCTTTATTCCAACCAGGAGATCTTTGTCCGTGAATTGATTTCAAATGCTTCGGACGCCATAGACAAGGCCCGCTTTAAAGAACAGACCGAGCCGGATCTATTTGCAGATGATACTGACTTTCACATCCGCCTTGCCGTAGACCAAGAGGCCAAGACTTTTACAATCTCAGATAATGGTATCGGCATGACCTTTGATGAAGTCAACGACAACATCGGTACCATTGCCCAGTCCGGTACAGCAGCGTTTATGGAAGCCCTTGAAAAATCCAAAAATGAGACAGGCCTTTCCCCTGAACTCATAGGCCAGTTTGGTGTGGGTTTCTATTCCGCTTTTATCGTTGCTGATAAAGTGCGTTTGGATACCCGGGCACCCGGCGAAGAGAAAGGCACCCGGTGGGAGTCTGACGGTAAAGGGTCTTATACCCTTGAAGAAATTGAAAAAGAAGGCCGCGGTACAGAGATTACTCTGTTCTTGAGAGATCCGGAAGAAGGGGGCCAGGATTTCACAGAAGAATACACCATCCAGCACATTGTTAAGAAACATTCTGATTTTGTCACCTATCCTGTGATCATGAATGTTGAAAAAAGCGAGCCCATCCCTGAAAACGAAATCGTCAAAGACAGTGAAGGCAAACCCATTGGGGATACCTTCCGCAAAGTCAGGGCTGATGAAACACTGAATTCCATGAAAGCCATCTGGGCCAAAGCCAAGGATGAGGTTACTGAAGACGAGCACAAAGAGTTTTACAAGCATATTTCCCATAACTGGGATGATCCTTGTGAAATCATCCATAAAAAGTTTGAAGGGGTGACTGAGTACGATGTGCTTATGTACCTGCCGTCCAAAGCCCCGTTTGATCTGTTCCGTCCTGAACGCAAGCACGGTATGCAGCTTTACTGCAAACGTGTATTCATCATGGATGACTGCAAAGAGCTGCTCCCGGAATACTTGGGATTTGTCCAGGGTGTTGTGGATGCGCCGGACCTGAACCTTAATGTGAGCCGTGAAATTCTCCAGGAAGACCGCCTTGTAAGAAGTATTCAGAAGAACCTGGTCAAGCAGGTTTTCTCTGTACTGGAAGGTATGGAAGAAGATAAGTATATTGAATTCTATGAAGAATTCGGTCAGGCTCTTAAAGCCGGTATCCCCACGGATTTTGCCAACAAGGAACGGCTGGCTTCACTCATGCGTTACAAAACCACCAAATCCGGTGATAAATATGTGACCCTGGATCAGTACATTGAGAATATGCCGGAAGACCAGAAAGAAATCTATTTCCTTACCGGTGAAAGCTTGACCTCTCTTGCTAATTCTCCTCTGCTGGAATCCCTGAAAGCAAAAGACTACGAAGTTCTTCTTATGGTGGATCCCATTGACGAATGGGTAACCCAGTCTTTGCCTGAATACAAAGAAAAGAAACTGAAAAGTGCTGAAAAGGGTGATCTTGATGTAGACAAGGTAGATGATGACAAGAAAAATGAATACTCTGCCCTGCTTTCTTTCCTTAAAGGCAAGCTGGAAGCCAAGGTCAAGGATGTTGTGGTTTCCAACCGTTTGAAAGACTCTGTTTCCTGTCTGTCCGGTGACGACTTTGGCATGAGCGCCTACATGGAAAAAATCATGAAAGCGTCCGGCCAGAAAACTCCGGAAAACAAAAGGGTCATGGAAGTAAACGTTAATCACCCGGTCATGGAAAAGATCAAAGAACTGTTTGAATCCGACACCACTAATCCTGTGCTCACTGACTATTCTGATCTGCTTTATGACATTGCCGTAATCTCCGAAGGGGGCAAGCTGGACAATCCGGCCCGTTTCTCTTCCTTGCTTGGGGATCTCATGGCCAAAGCCATATGATAGTATATCTTGAAACCTTAGGCTGTTCACGTAACCAGGTGGACAGCGAAATTATGCTGGGCAAGCTTGCTGCAGCCGGACATGAAATTGCATCTGATCCGGCTGCGGCCCACGCCATCATTGTAAATACCTGCGGGTTCATTTCAACCGCCTCAGACGAGGCGGTTGAAACCATTTTGGATATGGCGGAATTTAAAAAAGAGGGTGCCTGCAAGCGCCTGATTGCAACAGGTTGCCTTGCCCAGAGATATAAAGATGATCCTGATCTGGTGAAAAGCCTGCCAGAAGTGGATGCCTTTTTGGGGACGGCTGCCTGTGACCAGATTGTGGCTGCGGTTGAAGGCAAAGAAACCCAACCTTTGACCCTGTTTCCGGATCCCAATTCCAGAGGATTTCAGGATACGTCCGAGTCCCGGGAACTTATCTCGCAAGGGTTCGGGTATATCAAAGTATCTGAAGGGTGTAACCGTCACTGCACCTATTGCATCATTCCAAGCCTTCGGGGAAAACAAAGATCCCGGCCCATTGGTGATATCTGCGCTGAGGCCGGAGCCCTTGTGGACAAAGGGGTGAAGGAAATTATCCTGACCGCCGAGAATACCACGGACTATGGCCAGGATTTAACCGGCGATGATGCACCTGGATTTCATACGGTACTGGCAGAGTTATCACAGGCCCTTGTCAAAAAAGATCCGTCCGCCTGGATTCGGTTTTTATACACCCATCCAAAAACTTTAGATGAGCAGGTTATTAAAGCGGTCAGGGATCATTCAAATATCTGTGCATATTATGATGTCCCTATCCAACATGCAGCTTCTTCCGCACTCAAAAGGATGGGCAGGCCTTATACCCAGGAAGAGTTAAGCCAGTTGTTCACAACAATCCGGCAGCTTGATCCGGATGCAAGTCTTAGAACAACAGTGATTGTTGGTTTCCCAGATGAAACAGAAGATGAATTTCAAACCCTTTTGGATTTTATCACGGCAGTTGAGTTTGATCATTTGGGTGTGTTTACCTATTCGGATTCAGAAGATCTCAAGTCCCATGGGTTTAAAGACCATGTACCCGGCGATATTGCTGAAAAGCGCCATGATACCATTATGGCAGTACAGGCAAAGATTTCAGAAAAGCGCAATGCCCGCCATGTGGGCAAAACATATACCGTGCTGATAGAAGAAAATCCTGAAGAAGGGGTATATATCGGCAGAGCCCCATTTCAGGCCCCGGAAGTGGATGGCGTGACATTTATTTATTCAGACGGTCTGGACATTGGCAGCCTTGTTCAGGTAAAGATAACAGACGCGTTTGAATATGATATTGCCGGGGAGAAG
>JAKSAU010000788.1 GCA_022361535.1 Desulfobacterales bacterium | reverse complement strand
GCCACACCGAAAAAAGTGCAACCGATAATGGTCAGACCGGAGGCAAACCATGCTTTAAACCAGGCCTGTTTGGCAGAAAAAAACCGGGTAGCAAACAATGCCGCCACTGCAATGAGGATAATCAAAAAGAGGATCGGTGCTTTAAAGTAATTGGCATATAAATCTGTAGCAAAATAAGAGGCAATGAGAAAAATTACAGCCACTGGTACCAAGACCAGCCAAGTCTTGGATGATACGGCTACAGCCCTTTCCTGAAGGTCTCCGGTAGCCTTTATGGCCAGCCAGTTAGCCCCATGGAGAACAAATAACAGTACAAAGAGCACACCGCCCAAAAGACCGTAAGGATTGAGCAGTTTCAATGTGTTACCGTGGTAGATTCCCTGGTTGTCAAAGGGGATGCCCTGGAAAATATTGGCAAATGCCACACCAAAAAGCAGGGCAGGCAAAAAGTTGCCAATGAAAATGAGGCTATCCCAGGTTTTTTTCCACCCTGGGCTCTCAATCTTTCCTCTAAAGTGCAGGGAAACGCCCCTGAAAATAAGGGCAAAGAGAATAAGCATCAGCGGTGTATAAAGGGATGAAAACATGACTGCATAGACTTGGGGGAAGGCTGCAAAGGTAACCCCGCCTGCAGTGAGCAGCCATACTTCGTTGCCGTCCCAGAAAGGTCCCATGGAATTAAGCATAACCCTTTTGTCTTTGTCTGTCTTGCCAATAAAGGGGTAGAGGGTTCCGATACCGAAATCAAAGCCATCGGTGAAGAAAAATACGGCCCAGAGAAGCCCCCATAAGAAAAACCAGATTGATTGAAGTTCCATAATGTATTCTCCTTATTTGGTTGCGGCCTCAGGGCCTTCTTTAACTGATTTAACGATCAGGTAGAAGCCTACGGCCCCAAGAAGGCCGTAAACCAGGATAAAACCAATCAGTGAGACTAATACCTGGGACGTGGTAATGGGTGAGGCGGCATTAGCCGTTTTCATCAGACCGTATACGATCCAGGGCTGACGTCCTACTTCTGTAACAATCCATCCCATCTCCATGGCAATATAGGGCAGGGGAATGGACCAGAGCATCACTTTCAAGAATCCCGGGCTTTCCATAATTTTGTTACGCCTGATCCAGCCGTAAACCATAAGCAGGATCATAAGCGTTCCAATGCCCACCATTGTTCTGAACCCGATAAAGGTGAGAAATACCGGGGGACGTTCATCCTTTGGAATGTCTCTTAAGCCTGTTACTTCTGCATTGAAATCGTGGAATCCTAAGAAACTGAGAAGTCCGGGTATGGAGCCGATTTCAATGAGGTTTTTTTCCTCTTCTTCACTGGGAATAGCAAACATGACAATAGGTGCCTTTGTCTGGGTTTCCCAATGGGCTTCCATGGCAGCCAATTTGGCGGGCTGTGTCTTGGCAACATTTACACCGTGCATATCACCGGAGATCCCAAGCCAAATGGCAGTAACCAGCCCGACAGTCAGACCTATTTTAAAAGATTTCTGGAAGACGTCCAAGTGTTGTTTCTTGAGCAGATGATATGCTGATATACCCATGATAAAAAAGGAAGCCAAAAGCAGGCCTGCAGGCAGCACATGAAGAATCATAAGGATGCCGTGTTTGTTGAGGACCACATCAAAGAAGTTGGCCAGTTCTGCCCTGCCGTTAACAATTTCGTAGCCTACGGGATTCTGCATAAATCCGTTTGCAATGAGAATCCAGACACCGGACATGTTACTGGCAAGGGCAATGAAACACATGACAAGTGCATGGGCTTTGGCTGACAGTTTCTTCCAGCCGAAAATCCAGACACCGATAAGGGTGGATTCCAAAAAGAAAGTAACCGTGGCTTCAATGGCCAGAAGCGATCCGAACACATCCCCGACATATTCGCTGTAGCGGGACCAGTTGGTTCCGAACTGGAATTCCAGAGTGATGCCCGTGACTACGCCCAAGGCAAAATTAATTAAGAACAGTTTACCCCAGAATTTGGTCATTCTCAGATAGACCTCTTCCCCGGTTCTTGCGTATTTCATCTCCATATATGCGATGATGGTCGTAATACCCAGGGTGAGGGGAACAAAAAGAAAATGGAACATGGTGGCTGCAGCAAATTGCAGTCTGGATAGAAAAACCGGATCCATAAACTCCTCCAAAGTTAATTATTTAAAAGTTTAATTATTATTGTGTTTAAGAAGATCTTCATCATTGAGCTTAGGGAAGTGAGTAATAACAGCGTTTGGGGGAAATAACCTCGCCTTTTTCTTTCAGGCTTTTGATGGCTTTGGATACCTCTTTACTTTCAACGTCAAGCGTTTTTGCGATTTCTCCCGGGCGGACCGGTTTTCCTGCGTCTTTCATTGCTTTGAGCACGTCTTTTTCCATTTTCTACTCCTTAAAAAAAATAAGTATTTGGGTTAAATGTCTTAAATGGAATCAGCAATTAGTGTGCCATCTTTATACTCGAATGAGTATGAACGTTATAGATACCTTGAAATCAGGGCAAGCATACCGAATTCCAAAGGGGTTTTCAAGGCCCATTTAAAGGGGAATACTAAAATATTGGCGGCAGATCAGGAACTGTTGTGCCGGTGTGTATCGCAGGGTGTTTTGAAACAAGGGTGTATCAGTTTCTTGATACAGTTATGTTGGTTTATTTTTTTCTTTTTTCCGTGAGTACAAAAAGAGGTAAACTTTGTGCATCATCCAGGCTTCTATTGGGTTGATGGGTTTGGCGCCCCCGATAAATTCTGCTTCAATAAATGCCTTGCAGGCTTTTTCCAGAACCAAAGCTGCTGTAATGGCTTCTTCCATGTTTCTTCCCAAAGTGATTGCCCCATGGTTGGCCATAAGGGCTGCATATCGTCCCTTAAGTGCTTTGACGGTTGTATTTACGATTTTTTTTGTATTGGGCAAGGCATAGTCGGCACATTTAACGTTTGGGCCCAGGATTTGCGCCTGATCATCAAGGATTGGCGGCAGGTCGCGTCTGGCCGCAGCTACAGTTGAGGCGTGGGGTTGATGGGTGTGGATAACTGCATTGACCCCTTTTCGTGTCTGGTAAATGCGGGCATGCAGCTTTTTTTCAGAGGATGGTTTATTGTCTCCTTTAACCTCAAGACTGTGGTAATCCATTATGACAATATCAGAGGGTGTCATATCTTCGTACCGCCTTCCGCTGGGAGTAATGGCCATGAGATGCTCATTTATCTTTAAACTGCAGTTTCCCCAGGTCCCTTCAACAAGTCCCCGCTTAAGAAGTGTTTGGCCCCCCTGGCAGACAATTTCTTTTTGCTTTTGATAAAGGTGTTCCATTATACCCCCTCAATATTTTTAAATACCCGTTCGAACCTGACCAAAGCATCATCGATAATATCATCCGTATCCGCGGCAGATGTGTAAAGTCGTGACCCAGCAAGAGTAACAATACCTTCGGCCATATATGCTGCTCCCATCTCTTCCATAACCTCTTTTCTTGCATGGATCTGTTTAATCACGCCGGGGATTTTCCAGGGCCGGTTCCAGGGGATGTGAAAAAGCATGGTGCCGACAGTTTCAAGATGGCAGACAGACCCTTGGTTAAAGGCCACAAACGGTAAATTGTATTTTTTTATCAGCTTCTCCAGTCCCTTAGTCAGTCTGTCTCCTGCACGCCCGGCAATGATAGGCGCATTTGTTTTTTCAAGTTCGCACAAGGTGAAATATCCTGCGGCCGCAGACAGTGGATTGGCAGCCATTGTACCGCCGACCAGTGCTTTTTTGCTCCCGCTTTCTATACCAGCGGCTAAAAATTTCATATATTCCTCTTTACCGCCAAGCCCCCCTGCAGAAGGATATCCGCCGGCGATAATTTTGCCGAAAACCGTTAAATCAGGCACCACATCAAAATACCCCTGTGCACCACCCATACCCATCCTAAAGGCCGTTACCACCTCGTCAAAAATAAGAAGGGCACCATATTGGTCGCACAGTTCCCTGACTTGACGGTTAAAGTCCTTGTCTAAGGGTCTGGTACCGCTTTCAGGCCCAATGGGTTCCATGAGAACAGCTGCTGTTCCGCCACGGAATTTATTTCGCCACAGTTTTCTTTCAAGGTCTTTGATGTCATTGGGGAAAAATTCCTGGGTATATTTAAAGCAGTTCTTGGGCACCCCGTGGGCTTCCATATGCTTGATGCCGGGAAGGCGGATACCATAAGCCAGCTGGTCACTCCACCCATGGTAGGCACCGCCCATTTTTAAAATATACTTCTTTTTTGTAGCCAGACGGGCAATACGGATTGCTGCCATATCTGCTTCGGTTCCTGACCCCAGCATTCTGAGCAAATCAACCCCTTTCATGTGCTGTGCCACTTTTTGGGCAAGTTTGAGCTCATATTCATGAAAGAGACCAGTTACCGGTCCACAGGTGTTGAGCAACTCCACAACCTGTTCTCTTATGACATCAGGATTGCTTCCTAAAAGCGTCGGCCCTCCGGCTTGCAGGAAATCAATATACTGGTTTCCATCCAAATCGTTTAAAAAAGCCCCTTTTGCCTTCGTAAAGACTAAGGGGAACGGATAGTTGAATGCAAGATTGTGCTGTACACCGCCAGGGATAAAGGTTTTGGCCTCTTGAATCTTTGTTTTGGACAGAGCACACCGGGTATCAAAATATGACAAATATGTGTCCAAGGCATCTTTTTTAAGTCTGCGGATGGGGGATGAGATCAATTTGTTCAGCTTTTCCATGACCTGTTGTGTGTCGTGGTAGGTCGAAATGGCATATCCCAGACTATCAACTGTCATTTTGATTCCTCCTAAATTTATAAACTGACTGGTCAGTACAAAATAGCAAAAAAACATGAATTGTCAACCTCAATTTTAAGACGTTATTAAATCTACTCGGTTCTAAGTGTTATAATCAGCTTCTAATGGTTTTAATAAATGGGGATAAAATCACCTTGACTTGTACTGACCGGTCAGTTTATGTTGTGGCATGTCTAATCAATCCTCAACTTATATTTTAACCTATGATATCGGCACAACCAGTGCAAAAACCTGTCTTTTTACTTTGGGAGAAAAACTGGTTCTGGTGGCAGCAGAGGCTGTGGGGTATGAGTTGATCACCACGCCTGACGGCGGCGCAGAGCAACGGGCTGATGATTGGTGGAATGCCTTGTGCCAGGGGACAAAGACTGTGCTTGAACAGACCGGGTGCCAAGGGAAGGATATCAGTGCCATATCATTTTGCTGCCAGATGCAGGCCCTCATCCTTGCAGATAAAGACGGCGTACCGGTTCGCAATCCCATGGGTTACATGGACGGCAGGGCAATACAAGAGTTTAAAACCGGTTTTACTATTGGGTGGCCAAAGATTGAAGGACTCAATGCATTTAAGTTGTTGCCTTCACTTATAGTGACCGGAGGCGCTGCCGCCACTGCAAAAGATCCGCTTTGGAAATACCATTGGGTTCGTCAAAATGAGCCCTCATGTTTTGATCGGGCCGTACATTGGCTGGATGTCAGAGATTATTTGGCATTCAAGTGTACAGGTCGAGCCTGTATGACCCGTGATTCAGCCCATTTAACCTTTCTTTATGACACACGAAAGGGCAAAGAAAAGTGGTCATCTGCACTTTGCCGCATTTTTAATGTGGATGCCTCACTTTTACCGCCCGTGGAAAATGCTCTGGACAAGGCAGGTACCCTTTGTACTTCAGCTGCATCAGACCTGGGACTTGAGCCGGAAATTCCGGTATTTAACGGTGGCGGCGACACCAGTATGATCAGCATGGGGAGCGGTTGCCTGGATTTAAACGATACGCATATTTACACAGGAACGTCCGGGTGGGTGATTGCTAATGTGGACCGGCGTATGGTCGATGTCCGGCATTTTATTGCAGCGATTGCCGGAGCACTTCCCGGACAATACAACTATATTGCTGAACAGGAGACTTCCGGCCTTTGTCTTCAATGGGTAAAGGACCATCTGGCTTTGGACGCAATAGGGGTATATTGGAACAATAGTCAAATGCCTAAAATGGATGACGATGCCTTGTATGGTTTGATGAACCAAAAGGTTCTTGAGATAGAGCCTGGATCAGGAGGGCTGATTTTTACTCCTTGGCTCCATGGAAATCGTGCACCCAGGGAAGATGCACTGGTCCGCGGGATGTTTTTCAATATCGGGCTTCATACGGGTAAGCGGGCCATGATCCGGTCGGTTCTCGAAGGTATGGCGTTTCACAAACGCTGGATGCTGGAGGCTGTGGAGAAAAAGGTTGGGTCGGTGCCTGTCTTGCGATTTGCGGGCGGTGGCGCAAGATCTGAGGTATTATGCCAGATCCTTGCTGATGTATTGAACAAAGAGATCCAGGTCCCGGTATCCCCCCAGAATGTGGGTGCAACAGGCGCGGCGATTGTCTGCGGCATGGGATTGGGTATCATCGAATCGGCTCAAGACGCTAAATCTTTGATTGAAGTGAAATCAGTCTATCAGCCCGAGAAAAAAAACAGACAAGTTTATGACCGGATGTTTAAGGTATTCAAAAAATTATACGATCGGAATAAAAAGCTGTTTCATTCATTGAATCAACAATGATTAAAAGCCACCTCTAAAATTGTCTCTTGGATCGATATTTTGGTTACAAGAAAAATTGAATCCTCGAAATATTCTAAACAATAGAATTTTAACGCCTATATCCGCTTGATAAAAACATTCAAAGCCTTGATTTTGTATTCTATGGACCTTTATTTGTAGACGGTTCTAAGCCCCGTGTTTTTCTCTCAAATTTACCTAATGTTACCTTAATTCGCTTCAATGTGGTCACATGTGACCACATTTTTTTCAATGAAAATTCCTCTTTCCTATTGTTTTTTAGACCTGAGTAAGATTAATCTCCAATATTCTTGACTTTTAGCCGCTTTCAAAATCCTTTTTGCCGACTATCAAAGATTCGTGTAATCACTTTTGGAAAGCGACTAATACTACACTGATGAACCAGCCAATGAACATTGGCGATATTGATATGATTGGTGGTAAACAGGCCGCCCAAAGGGCTTTTGCATATTTTCCTTGTTTTTTTAAATAGAAGGCAACGAACATACATATAATTATCCATAATGGATATGTTAGGAAGAGGATAACAACAATATGAACCGGATGAAATCTTCCAGTATCGAAAGCCATTGCTGAAAGAGCAGCAGGGACAATCCAAATAATCAGTGAACAAAATTCAAGAATAAAGAAGATTTTCAGTGATAGACCAATATCAAATTGTTCCTTGTTTTCATCCGTCATATATAATTTCCTTATAGACTGGTAATGATTTTGTTTTGAAATTTAAACAGGCTCTATCAGTGAAAGCAAGTGAAAGATGCTAATGCAGAACCATGGATTTCCAAAAAGGAAAGAATATACATTATTATCTGGATTTTTCGAAAAAGGATCTTGCCATTAGGCCAAAAGTAAAGATAATCTCCAATTATGTTTATAATCAGATAAATCTTTTTTAATTAGTTAGAATCAGGCTATTTCGCTGACAGGCTTCAAATATCGGATATGATTAAAATTGATATAGACATTCTTCGTGCAGAATACATTTTTTATGAAAATGATGTGTATTTTGGAAAACTGAAAATGTCTCGTTTAAAAACGGAAGCTATACTTTATTTAAACAGTGCGGAGTATCTCTTTAAAAGAGAAAAAAATTGGGAGGGCATATTTTTCTGTCCTCTTAAAGATGGATATGATTTGTATGCTGAAAAACCAGTGAAGCCAGCTTATGACTACTGGATATCCTATCAAGGCCAAAAGTATCTTTTAAAACCTGGGGAGTTATTCAGAAAAAAAACTCAGCTTCATTTTGAACTCTATAACGGGAGAAATATTTTAGGATCAATAAAGAATTTTCCAAAGCAGGATTTCTTATGTATGGATTTCAGAATAAAACTACCAAAAGTTTGCAAATGTTTCATTTTTTGGCTTGCTTGTTATTCTTGGAAAAATAAAAAAGGCTTCGTACGGGCAAAGAGTATGCTCGGTGGAGATATTATAAATTAGATTTTTGCCTCTTTGACAATGGTGGGTTGCAATAGGTTGAAAGTAAAGATAATCTCCAAAGCTCTTGATTTTAGGACTAAAAATAAAATCAGTCGGCATACCATGTATGGTGGTCAGGGATCCTCGTGAAAAGCGCCCAATCATGGACATAGTGTGGGTCTTTGATTCCTTGAAAAAATACTGAAAGTAGACGATTTAGATAGAATTAAAAAATTGGTTTGATTTTCGCTTTTTTAGTCACGGATGCCGTAGAT
>JAKSAU010000714.1 GCA_022361535.1 Desulfobacterales bacterium | reverse complement strand
TGAAACAAAATTTAGAGCAATCGCTTAAATCCGTTGAAAATTCGATCGGCGAGATAGAAGCGATGCTTAAAAAAACTGAAGGCCCGAAAACCAAAAAAGGAGCCTGATAGTCAACTCGGCGTTTTCAAGGCGCCATTTAACATGAAAACCAAATTGAAAGGAGACAGCCATGCAATTTTTTCCACAAGCCATGCCTATGGCCCCGATGATGCCTATGGGACCGATGGGCCCTATGGGTCCAATGATGGGCGCTCCCAGAGCTGAACCTGCCATTCAGCAAGTTCAGCAACAGCAGCAGCAACTTCAGCAACAGCAACTTCAGCAACAGCAGCTCCAGCAGCAACAACTTCAGCAACAGCAACTCCAGCAGCGGCAGCAACTCTTTTATGGCCAGGGGGACATTGGACGTCCCATTATTTAGTTTCTGATTACCATCAAGAGCATGATTTAACCGGGATTCTTACCGGCAATCGGCATAAAATTCATTGATCTTGCAGAAAGCAGACAGGTTGAAATATTATGTTTAATAGTCTTGTGCGGTCTTATAAAGAGCGGCCGGCTACGGCCACAATCGAATTCATCCGGGACATTCTAAGTCGTATTGACCTGGTTCCCGACGAAATTTATCATGCTAATCCTTATCCGAAAATTTTTTCGTCAAGTGTTGCCCTGCCGTCAAATCGCGGCGGATTTCGCACCAACGGAAAGGGACGGACGCAGGAACTCAGCCTGGCAAGTGCTTACGCTGAATATATGGAAAGGATGCAGAATCTTTTATTCGCTACCTTTTCGCGTTCCGTCGCTGGCAAGCTTAAAGAGGAATTTGGTTATTATTATTTCCCTGACGAGTCTTATATGGATCGTCAGGAGGTCGAAACCCTGGGTAGCGATATACTGGATGATTTTTTTCGTTACCCGGGGCAAGACCGGGACAAATTTTTAACAGCTTATTTTGATCGAATCGCCGCCAATGGCATGCCCGGTGTTGTGGCTACTCCTTTTTACGATACCCTTCACCAGGATGTTCAAATGCTACCTTTGAACATTCTATTGCTGAGCGTTGGCTCTAATGGAATGGCAGCAGGTAATACAGTGCCTGAGGCCCTTTTCCAGGCGCTTTGTGAACTCACAGAACGATGGGCCGCAGCCTTGGTTTATTATGAACAGATGACCCCTCCTACTGTACCTGATGATTTCCTGGCTCAGTTTTCAGGTGAATATGCCATTAAAAAAAGTGTAGAAAAAGACGGCAGATATGAAGTGATTATAAAAGATTTCTCAGCAGGGAGAGGTATCCCTACACTTGGTGTAATCATTAAAAATTTAGAAAGTGGCAAATACCGTTTAAACGTTGGATCGGAAACAAGCTTTCAGGTTGCTTTAAGCCGTTGCCTGACTGAAATTTTTCAAGGCATCCAGAATAACGAAGAGTTTGATGCTGCAATGATAGATATCCCTGAATCTGTTCCTGATTATTTTCTCAAGCAGGATGATGAAGCGCTTAATCAAAGATTTCATATGTTCACCCAATTTACCAAAGATAACAGCGGGGTTTTTCCACCATCTTTGTTCAATGAATCACCCACCTACCAGTTTGACCCTGAAACATTCACGCCAGGGAGGTCATACAGGGAAGAGGTCCGGCGAATGGTCCGGTTCTTCCATGACAATGGAAAAAATGTCTATATCCGCGATGTCTCTTTTCTTGGGTTTCCTTCGGTATTTGTATATGTTCCTGAATTCTCTGCCCAGGGCAGAAAATCAGCGCCTCCCATTGACCGTTCAGGCCGGTTTCAACTTGTTGACTTAGATAGTATTGAAGAGTTCTTCTTTGACATTGGTGATTGTTCTCCCGACCAATTGTCAGTTATTGCGCATCGGCTTGAATCATTTGAACCTTCTGCTTCTGTTACCCAGCTTTTCAACATAGAAATGGAGGAACAATCCACTTGGGAGCAAATAAACGTCGCATTTGTTTTGACTCAGATTTATTATAGTTTAGGCAACTATGAACAAGCCCATTTTCATTTCAAACGGTTTTGTGTGACCCGAAAAGAGCTCGATCCTTACTACACACTGATCAAACACTATCTGGAAGCCAGATGTAAAGGCATAGATGACAACAAACTCAAATCCGACCTAACATCTATTGCCCGGGAAGAGGAAATTGAATCAGATATAGTGAACCAAGTGATCAAAGACATGGCCGAACCTTATTTGCTTAAAAGTAAAACTAAACTTCCCCGGTGCCCGAATTGTAATGACTGTCATTTGCTTGATGCCTGTCAGACACGCCATAAACTAACTTTGGCCCGGGCAGTCTATTCAAGCATGTTAGAAATGCCGGAAATAGAAACATTGAAATGGGTCTCAGGTTAATAGCTTTCAAATTCGCCGTCCATTTCAAACCTTATTCCACCGCAAAAGCAGGAGCCCTTGGAGGCCATAAGTTCCTTCCCAATTTCTTTTTTGTTTTTATACAAAATGATGTTGTTGATTTTCGTCCATCAAGAATGAAACATATGCTTTACTTTGTTAGTTATATATTGTTTCGTACTATTCAATGATTCTGAAAAAATTATATTCCGGCTTTTCTGATATGACACCTTTTTTGGACATGGCCACGTAGAAATAGTTTGTTCCACCTATTAAGGCAGTTCTCAATACGGCAGCAGATTTCAGGAGGCCCAATGTACTTTTGTACTTGAATTCTTTATAGTCATAGCCTTGCCATCTTATATTTTGCTCAGATGTCATTTTCAAACCGCTTTTCTTAAAGACCGGTTGGCTGAACATTACCTGCTCAATAAAAGACCGGACATCCGTATCCGTATGAAGGGCACCACACGCATACTCGTAACTTGCCTTAATGCCTATCGATTTTGATAATGAGTTTTTTTGTGTGACCTTGACAAGGCTGCCAATTTTTTCAATCGATTGCGGTGTAATGTCCTCTACTTTATAGTTTTCATCAGGCGGACGAACCCTAAAGCCCAAGCGATGATCAATGTATACACCATTTTTATCAATGATAGAGGCCGAAGGCAGGTGTTTTCCCATCTCAATCCCGTTTAAAACAGTCATTTCCAGTTCTTGGGTATCCAGGTTTTCTGTTGCAATCCGGTAAAACATCAATCGCACATGTTCATCCCCATTTGAAATGGTCGCTATGTTATATTCCAAAGGCAGGTTTTGCTGGGTTATTGGAAATCGTGTTGATCTGACAATCCGGTCATTTACAGATAGCTCTATTGTTTTTACATTTTTGTGCATGCCAAAATCATTTAAAACAGCTTCATGATATTCAGCCCCAGATAATGAGCTATCTCTGTTCAGAAAAACCATCAGGTTTAATTCTTTTTCCAAATTTCCCATTACAAGAGAAACATTCTCATCTTCTTCTCTGGCGGCAAAATCAATCGCGTGTGACCAGAATCCTTTTGGGAATTTAATGGACAGGTTGAAATCAAAATTTCGATATTGAAAATTTCGGTAGCATTCATTTCCCACGACAGATCTATCAACATCCTGCAGTGCCATCAGCTCATTTCGCAGTGCGGGCATTTCATCTTTTTTAAGCCATGAAATCGATGAAAATACCTCAGGCAGTTTAGATGCAGACATCCTGCCAGTAGAAGACAGCCACCAGTTAATTGCTTGAAAAACATAGTCATCTTTCTGGAAAACTGTGACCACATAGTCAATCGATACGTTATTTCCTGCAGACAAATTTGAAAAATAATGAAGTGGAAAAGTCTGTCCTTCGACAGCCAATTGTTTTTCTTCGTATTTTTCAAAAGTGTTATTACTTGTAAAGTTGTTCAGTATTGTAGATTTGTATTGCTCAAAACCTGGAGCCCCAAGTCTTTCAATAATGAAGATACAATAATTACCGGTTTCACCATTGATTAATCCAACAGAAGCCTCTGAATTAATCTGCTTAAGTTCCTTTAACCCGGTAAAGCGCCACCCTTGAGGCAACTCAATTTTCATCCCGTTGATTACATTTTCATAGCGGTTATCTTTAACCCGCCAACCAATACCATTGAAATTTGCATTCGAACTTTTGTGCCGTGTCTGGGGTTGCTGTTCGGTCAGGAATCTGAATGTAGACTGAACGTCTTGAAGGGTTTTAAAATCTTGCTCTGGGGTTGATGAATTTTTCCATGAAATAGTCTGAAATACAAACTCACCACGCTTGTAAACCCTGATAACATAGGAGAAAGGTACCTGGTTTATTAAACCTGTTATAAATACTTGATATCCGTGAAAACCATCAAGTGTCACCGGCGCTTCAGAAACAAGCTGTTTATCACCAAGCGGCATGTTATCAGCTATCATTTTTACAAAAAAATCCGGTTCCGCATCAGGTGCCAATTCTGGGATTACCGCTAAGAAAACATTATTTCTTCCATTGAAAATACCCGCAACTGCATCGGGTGACATCTTCACCATGGCGTCTTCGTCTAATAGACGCAAATCCTGACTTGGCTTGACAAGTTCAAAGGCGTAGTCGTTATCTATCAAGCGATTATTATCCAGAACCTGGGCTTTCTCTTGTGACGCAAAGCCTAACCCCGCATGAAACAAGCTTAAAATGATCAGAATTATTTTTTTCATTTTTCTCCTGAAGTCAACTTAGAAAGTTGCGTTAAATAGAATAACTTTTTTGAAGATCAGTTTTTTTGTTTTTTCCAGAAACAATGCCCACTAAAAAACAGTGCGAGGCCAATTGACAGCTCCAGAACAGCCAGTGCAATGATCGCTAAATCTTTACCCTGTGCTGCAGCTGATAAGTACTCGCCCAATGAAATCATTAAAAATAAAAAAACGAAAAATCTTTTCCGGTAAAATTGCCACAGTTTAGGTTCTACTAATAAATTGATTCGTTTTATGTTTTTTATGCAGATATTGGAAAATAGATACTTTGCTTTAATTTTTCCTATCACAATGCCACATAAGACCGCTATTACAATAAGAAGTGGATCTGTCCCTTTTTCCAGTGCTGAATAGAATAAGCTGCTGCTTTTAAAGACTAAAACAACAACGCCTGTGTACCAAACAATTGCTGCCAGTTTTATTAAAGTACTGCAAGTTGTATTCAACATAGGCTCTCAATATCAAACTCTTATAGAATAATAAACGTTTCCTTTTGTGTTCACCTTTTTTGAATCTGTGTTTTCAGGCACTATTGGCGACTAAATTTAGCTTTGTATTCTTTGGGAAGCAGGTTTGTATGTTTCTTAAATAGTTTTCTAAAAAAACTTGTATCTTCATACCCAACAGCAAAGGCAATCTCACTGAATGTCTTGGAGCCTTTTTCCAGAAGTTTTTTTGCAATCTCAACCCGGGAACGCTGAACATACAGAAGTGGGGTGTTTCCTGTCGCCGCCTTAAATCTGCGCTCAAAAACCCTGCGGCTCAACCCGAAATTTTCTGCGATATGCTTCATATTTACATCTTGGTTGTAGTTTTGATCAAACCATTGTTGAATTGATTTTATCTTGGAATCATTATGGTCTTTGGCAAATTGAAATACACTATAGGGCACCTGGGAGCTTCGGCCAATATCATGCAGCATAGCCTTTGAACTCTCAAGGGCAATCTCCTTGCCACAGTATTTTTCAACCAGATATATCGAAAGATCAATATATGAATTACAGCCACCGGAACACAGCAAGTTCCCTTCATCAGTTATTATTTTTTCCGGATGTAAATTGATTCTTGGATATTGTTTTCTAAAGTCATCTGCAAACCCCCAATGAGTTGTGGCTGTTTTTCCATTGAGAAGGCCTGTCTCAGCAAGGATGTATGTCCCGGCGCAAATAGCCGCTATCGTGGCCCCTTTCTTATTCTGTTCTTTTAACCATTCGATTGTCTCAGCGCTGGTTTCAAGTGTTTTATGATCTGAAAATGAAGATATAATAATCAAATCTGCCGAGTCCAATTCTTTTATTGAGCAATTCGGATGTATTGCAGCCTGGTTTTTACTTTTTGCAGGTTTTCCATCTTTGGTGACAATTTTAACATCAAAATAGGCAACTTCATCTTTTCCTGCGATATAATTCCACGTTGCACCGGTTTGACACAACACATCCAAAGTTCCCATCACAGAAGAAGGTAAAACATTATCTAAAGCAAGGATTGCAACAGTAATCATAGAATCAGTCCTCCATATTGACGCAATTAACACTTTTTTTATCGTTTTTGCCACTTTTTTAAAAAATGTCAAGTGATAACGTAAGGTTAGACTTTGTGAGTGTTCTATAGGACGATTTTCTAACAACCCACTATTTTTTAAGGATAAAAAAATGAAAACAACTTTGAAGGAAACTCATTATTGTGATTACAACCATCCCGCGATCCGGGAACTGGCAGAAAAATTGTGTGAAGAAACAAGTGATCCCGTTGAAATCGCAAAAAAGACCTTTTACTATGTACGCGATAATATCATTACAGGATATGATCTTTATAAAACAAAAGCCTCAGATATATTGAGAAGAGGATATGGAATTTGTTGGGGAAAATCCACGCTTCTTGTGACATTGCTTCGGTGCAATAAAATTGAGGCGCAATTTGGAACCATGCCTGTTCATAGAAAGTTTATTGAACCTTTGATCGGACAATTATATCACCTTGCAAATTCTCCATATCACCATTGCCTTGTTCATGCGTTTTTAAATGATCGGTGGACAATTCTTGACCCGGTTCTTGATCAAAAAACATATGATACATTCCTTGTGCCAAAAAATGTTGCCTGGGGAATTGACTGGAACGGAAAAGATGACTGCCGACTGTATACTGAAAGCATTGTTGGTGAGCCTGTTATCCATGAAGATATTGATGAGACAATAAAAAACAAGGCAGGCAATACCGAGCTTCCAACATTTATGGCAAGGCGAATAAACAGCTATATGAATAAACGGATATGGAAAAAGACAGGTGTGTTTCCAAACTGAATATGCTGATCTTAATATAAGTATTGAGATTCTCAATGTTTTTTATGAAAACCCATCAAAATTATGAAATTGATTGTCAGGAAGTCTTCAGATACCGTACCTGCAATTGTACTGGTCCCTTTGATCCGTGCAAATACAATGTACATTTTAACACCATAATTTTGAGGAGAATTCATGAAAAGATTATCTATATTATTTGTTGTTCTGTCTTTATTTTTTACAGGTGTCTGCACGGCTGCCCAACCTGATGGCCGCCTGACATTTACCATTACTCCAACGGTTGAGAAAAAGACAAATCAGGTGGATCTTTGGTTGCCTTACCCGGTAAGCGATGATTTTCAAACCATCTCGGAAATGTCAGTTACCGGCAATTTTGACACAAGCGCAATTTACCGGGACCCTGCTTCAGAAGCCCTTTATCTTCATGCAACCTGGGATAATCCTGCAGAACAGCCCAAGTGTGTCATGCAGTTTCACATCAGCCAGAAAGACAGGCGCAATACCAAGATAACAGCTTCAGGTGCAGACTATCCTGAAATCGTTACCCCGTATCTTGAAGCAACAAAGTTCATACCATCTGAAAATCCTGAAATGAAAAAGATTGCAAAGACAGCGGTCCAGGGAAAAAACAGCACTCTTGAAAAAGCACAGGCAGTCTATGACTGGGTGGTTGAAAATACTTACCGGGATCCTGAGGTGAAAGGGTGCGGACTTGGCTTCCCCGGCAGAACCCTGCAACAGTGTGGTGGAGGCGGCAAATGCGCAGACTTGTCCGCTGTATTTGTTACCCTGGCCAGGGCCGCAGGTATTCCTGCCCGTGATGTTTACGGGCTGCGTCTTTCATCTCCCAAAGACGGGGACGTCACAAGCGGTTTTCATTGCTGGGCGGAATTCTACCTGCCCGGTACCGGCTGGGTCATGGTAGACCCGGCAGATGTAAGAAAAATGATGCTGGTGCACAAGCTTGAACTCAAGGACAAGGACACTAACGAATGGAGAAAATTCTTCTGGGGCGGAGACAACTTATTCCGTGTGGTGCTTGAGAAGAATGCCAGGGGCGTCAATCTCAACGGTGCCAAAGAGTCGGTGCCTTATTTTATGTATCCGGCAGCTCAAGTTGATAAAAACATGTTAAACTACTTTGATGCAAAGTCCTTTGAATACAAGGTCTCTTTTAAAGCAGATCAAATCTAACAACAACACAGCCCGGGATTTCATCCCGGGCCACACTGTAATATAGGTTCAAATCTTTGAAAATTTAATTTTAAAATCACGCAAAGTTCAACCTCAAGGACGCTTTTTCTTTGTGATGGAGAAGCAGACGAGGCACTTTGTAATAAAACATATAGCTTTATGGAATGTATTTTTTTTGTTCAAGCGTCTATGACAGGTAGGAATATTAATTCGCACCTCTGAATATCCTACCAACATTACTTTTTCAAGTCCTGCTTGTTTTGAAGTCGAGGTGAGCGACAGATGATAACAGAGTGCTCACTTTGGTATTATTTATTTTGAAAGGATATTATCCGAATACATAATTATTTTGATCATCAGCTTTGAAGCAGGAGTTTTTTGCCCTAACTAATTTTGAAAAGTGATGAAATGTTAAGCTCTTCCATTTAGGGAGAAAGATCACTCCTTATCTAATGTTGTTGCCATGGGCAGAAGATAATTTGCTATTTTCAGGATTGTCTGGTAATTCTGGTTTTAGCTTCAGTTTTGTTATATGAGAACACTTCAGCAAGTGTGCTCTATCCCCATGAAGCAGACAACCTAATGAACTTGGATTAAAACAGAGTTGATCATCCTAAAAGAATACTTAAACGTTTCTTACAGCATGGCTTTATATGTCATCATCGGCTGTATTATAATTCTTACGACCACTGTCAATGTTCATGCCAGAAAATTGGTCAGGGTTGGTTTTTTTGATAAAAAACCCATTGTGTTTACAGATGAAAAAGGAGAAATACAGGGGCTTGCCGTTGACTTTCTCTCCGATGTTGCCCGCAAAGAACAGTGGACCCTTGAGTTCGTGAAAGGCAGTCTACATCAATGCCTTAAAAGCATAGAGACAAAAGACATTGATTTGATGGTACCGGTGGGATATACCCCGGAACGGGCCACATATATGGATTTTACAGAGACTTCGTTTTTTGATACCTGGGGATGTCTTTATACACTTCGGAACGGACCTGTCCTGTCACTTGAAAACATCGACGGAAAGCGTATCGGATGGGTTAGAAGCTCCCTGTTCAATCCGGTGTTCAGCCGCATTATAAAAGATTTGGGAGTTCGTTGCGAATTCGTGGAGGTACCTGATTACAGTAAACTGATTTCAGGGCTTATCGAAAAAAAATATGACGGAGCGGTAGGGGAACGGCTGGCTACTTTGTATGTGGATACCAGCCAGGCCAGACAAATCAATTCCACTCTTGTTTTCAATCCCTTTTCCATGTTTGTGGGCACCCGAAAAGGAGACCCTGGGGGGCTGTTGACCCCTATTTCCAGGTACCTGTCCACTGGAAAATCCAAGCCCGATTCCCAATTCTCAAGACATAAAGACAAATGGCTGGTTAATATCAGGGACAAGACTTCCACCATACTGAAGATGATTTCCTACTTTATTTTTATCTCTCTGCTCATTCTTACGGCTTATGTTATGACCCGAATCCCGGCCGTGAGACAGGCGGTGGGTTTAACCAGCATGGTTCAACATAAGGTGGCGACAAATATTTTATCGCTGACCATCGGCCTTGTTTTCATTTTTTGGGGGATTGATTCCGGGGTTCAATACTATTGGTCAAATAAGGAAACCAAGTTATCAGACGCTCTTTTTCCGGTCCATGATCCCCAGGATATGTTCATGCGTTTTTTTATCATTGCCGTCATCCTTGCTGCCGGTGTACTCATCTCCCGGGCCTTTTCCAGGCTTGCCGATCAACATGATATTGTCCGGAAACAACAGGAGCGACTTGATTTAGCCTTGTATGCCATTAATGATGGAGTATGGGACTGGAACCTGGAAACAGACCAGCTCATTTTTGACGACCGATATTATACAATGGCCGGATATAAACCCGGAGAATTTCCCGCCTGCTTTGAATCATGGGAGAAACGGGTTCACCCTGACGACATCGAAGGGACAAAACTGGCCATTGATGACTACCTCACAGGGAAAAGTGCTACCTTTGAACAGGAATTCCGATTCCGGTGTAAAGATGAATCCTACATATGGATAAGGGGCAAAGGGAAAATAATGGGGTATGATCATCATGGTAATCCGATCCGGTTTGTGGGTACTCATTCCGATATCCATGAACGAAAACAGGCGGAAATAAGCCGGGATGAGGCTTACGGCATCATTAGCGCAAGTCCGCTGGTGGCCTTTATCTGGAAAAATACCCAAGGGTGGCCTGTTGAGTTTGTTTCCGAAAATATTGAAGAGGTGTTTGGTTATACACCTGAAGAGTTTTTGTCCGGCAGGGTACGGTATTCCGACATCGTCTATCATGACGATCTGGGCCGTGTTATGCAAGAGGTCGTTGAATACAGTGGCATTGAAGGGTGTCATGGTTTTGACCATAAATCCTATAGGATATTGACCAAGAAGGGCCAAATCAGATGGGTTGATGACAGGACCCGGGTCAAACGAGATGAAACTGGTGTTATTACCCATTATCAGGGCGTTATTTTGGACATCACCGATCGTAAACACATGGAAGAAATGATGGTCCAGAGTGAAAAAATGCTCTCGGTCGGCGGACTGGCAGCAGGTATGGCCCATGAAATAAATAATCCTTTGGCTGGTATGATGCAAAATGCCAATGTCATGAAGTCCCGGCTTGGAAATATTAATATGCCTGCAAATATAAAAGTGGCTGAAGAGCTTGGCATTACCATGCACGATATCAAGTCCTATATGGAAAGAAGGGATATTTTCAGAATGCTTGATGCGATCAATGATTCCGGAAACCGTGCAGCAGATATAGTTAGCAGCATGCTCAGTTTTGCAAGAAAGTCTGATGCCGAAATCTCATCACATTACCCGGATCAGCTTATGGATAAAATTCTGGAGCTGGCTGCTACGGACTATGATCTGAAAAAACAATATGATTTTAAATCCATTGAGATAATAAAACAATATGCTGATGGACTCCCTATGCTCCATTGTGAGGGTGCAAAGATCCAGCAGGTGTTGCTGAACATTCTCCGCAATGGTGCACAGGCAATGCAGACTGCCAAAACACAATTTCCCAAATTTATCATTAGGATTTACAAAGAAGAAGAAACTGAAATGGTCTGCATGGAAATAGAGGATAATGGGCCGGGTATGAGTGAGGATACCCGCTCAAAGGTGTTTAATCCTTTCTTTACTACTAAACCGGTTGGTATAGGTACTGGATTGGGTCTCTCTGTTTCTTATTTTATTATCACTGAAAACCATAAAGGTAAAATGGATGTCATTTCCGAACAAGGCAATGGTGCTACTTTTATAGTTAGACTTCCTATTGAGAGGGGGTAAACCTAGTAAAATTATACCGAATAATGTGTCTTTCATGAGAAGACAAGTCAAAGGATTATTTATCCCAATGACTACATCTTTCAATAGCTAATTGTCCGCCTATTTAGAGGCCACAGATTCCTGCATAATTTATAACTTTAAAAATGAAATTTTTAAAAATAGCTTTCGGTTGAATCGGGGTGTTATATATCAATCTTATTTCAGGTACTTAGGTGCAACATGAAAACTCTCTCCCTGGTCATCTGATTTTACCCATGACACGTTTGAAATGTCCTTTGGATCCTTTCCCACACCTTTTTCACCATAAGCGTTAATTAGGAAATCAGTACGGGTTTTTGGTATTTTCCCATCTTCAAAAAGAAAGGCAAGAGCATTGGACATAAAAAATCTGTTCTTTGCTTTCTCATCTGAAATGCCATCATCGTATGCCTGGATATAGTCATTGTTGAGGGTGTTTATGGTAACTACTGGCAGGTCTGTACCGTACATGAGCAATAAATGGTCTTGATTCAGATCTTCATTGATCTGCTGGATATAGGGTTCAAAATTGCCATCCATAGGGCTGTGGGCAGAACAATCTGCAAAGATTCGTTTTTTACCGTCTTTATTATATTTTTTCATTAATGCCTGGATTTTTTTCCGGCATTCTTTTGAAAACTTCGGCGCCTTGGGATGCCGTGGGTCGGGTTTGTCCATTAAAAATTCAGTTCCCCCGTAATGGCCGAAATTGATTTTAAGATCATAGTCCTTGATTACTCTGTTCCAGTTATCGATATCTGTATATTTTCTGGTTTGATGCATTTTTAAATTAACTGCCTGGGTAGA
>JAKSAU010000466.1 GCA_022361535.1 Desulfobacterales bacterium | reverse complement strand
GCTAAAGTTATCTCATCTGTTGGAAAGTCGTATAGTTACAATAACGGTAAAAAGGTGGAAGCACTAACTCCTGGATTTCAATCTGAATTCTGACGACTGATTACTCTATACCGGTTCCCCTGTACAGCCCTAACAAATATGATTCAAATTACCCTCCAATAAATCAATCGTCAAGAAGTTTGAATGGTAACGTGGTTATTTTTGCATCGCTTCAATTCATAAACATACTTAACAGGCATGAAAACATTTTCAACCTTATTTTTGGTATTTGCCCTTGTTTCATTTCAGACCATAGCGCAAACTACCGTTCAAGTTAATTGCTCCGAAAAAGCCCAGAGTAGCAACACCGTTAAACGAGGTTATTTGTACAACAATGAAGATTATCGCAATGCGCATCTCGATAAAATTGCAGACGATGCCGCAGCGGGAGCTAAAATCGTAATGCTCCACCGCAAAATAAACCTGGATAAAACCGGTACTGGCGAAGATGAATTTGGAAATCTGGGCAACGAGATTTATGGTGATACCGTGAATGGCTTTCAGTACCGCTTGGACGGAAACTATGTAGACTTTATGGCTAAAGTAAGGGAATTGGGGTTGGAAGTATTGGCACAAATCAACGGAACACCACCTGATTTTCCACGCGACCCAAATTACAAGAGGGTGCCCGAGGAAATTCGCGTGGTGATTAAAGGCATTGAGGGATCTAAAGGCGAAATAGACAAAGATTTTGAAATTCCACCTCCATCGCAATGGGAGGCGTTTGCAACCGTTATGTCGCAGTGGATGGCGGCCATGGAAGATTCCGTTGCTAAAGTGGCTACCACTAATAAAGATGTACAAATTATTTGGTGCGGTTCCGAAGAAGTGACCCATACCATTGGCTGGCCCGTTCTTCCCGAAACCGGTGAAATAGACTCGCTTTGGATAAAAGGGGAATCAACGGCCCAGATGAGAGCAGAAGCCAAAAAAATCAACATTGAGCGTTATGCCGATATGTGGTCTATTCTTTCAAAAAAGCTTGATTCATTAGGGATACAGGACGGTTGTGTGCAAAACAACGCATCCAGCCTCGATCATTACATCGACTTACGTAATCAGCTATTGTTGGAAAAAAACCTTCCCCCAACCGATTTTATCACCATTCAGAATTATAAGGGGCATAGTGGCGATATAACAAAGCAAATCATCGATAACCTGGTTGCTGATATTCAGGCCTTGCGCAGTGCTGATGCCAAATACGATAACACAAAAATTCTGTTCGATAGGTATGCATTTACCAAAGGAGTTGGTGAAGATGCCAACGAAACCGTTTGCGGCTACCTAGAATCGGAAGCCCACATGATGAAAAACATCGATTACATGTATGGCTATTGTACCAATGCCGGGCGTGATTTAAACGTGAGCCAAATTATGAGCTGGTTGAATTTTGCACCGGAAACCAGCCGTCCTATAAGTGGTTTACCTGCAGAATTTAACGGTTTGCAGAAGCCTTCCCT
>JAKSAU010001292.1 GCA_022361535.1 Desulfobacterales bacterium | reverse complement strand
TACCGGCGTAACCATCGTGGAAGATGTGGTCAAGGGAAGCACGGCCTTTCAGAATGCAGAGATCGACGACTTCATCATCCAGCGGAGCAGCGGCATGGCGATGTACAACCTGGCCGTTGTGGTGGATGACATCACCATGAACATCAACACTGTACTCCGGGGAGACGACCACCTGATCAACACGCCCAAACAGATCCTGATCTATCAGGCACTGGGTGCAGCCCTCCCGGTGTTCGGCCATGTTCCCATGGTCCTTGGCTCCGACAAATCACGGCTGAGCAAACGCCACGGCGCCATGTCTGTTGGTGAATACCAAAAAATGGGATTTCTTGCCGATGCCCTGATTAACTACCTGGTGCGCTTAGGCTGGTCCCACGGAGACCAGGAATTTTTTGAACGGGATGAGCTTATCGAAAAGTTTGACCTTGAACATCTGGGCCGTTCTGCCTCAATGTTTGACATGGACAAACTATACTCCCTGAATGCCAAACACATCCAGAAGAAAAGCCCAGAAGAATTAGCAGAGGCTCTGTTACCGCACCTTTCGGACCTTGGTATTGACGCACAAAACGACGCATTTACCCAAGGGGTTATCGAAACTTTGCAGCCCAGAAGCAAGACACTTGTTGAAATGGCTGAAAGTGCAATTTTCTATTACAAAAATGATGTTGAATTTGAAGAAAAAGCCGCCAAAAAATTCCTCAAGCCCGGCACTGAAACTCTTTTAAACCAGTGCGCAGATGCCCTTGAGGCATTGGCAGAATTTACCCAGGAAGCCCAGGAAGGGGTCTTCAAACAGATCATGGAAGATCAAGGTCTTGGATTCGGCAAAATTGCCCAGCCCCTGCGGGTGGCTGTCACCGGGACTACTGTGAGTCCCGGCATCTTTGAGATGCTGATTGCCTTAGGAAAAGAGAAAACCGTACAACGTATCCGCAAGGCTGCAGAATTCTGCGCAGCCCAAGGGTAAGCTATTTACCGTAAACCATCCCGCAATACCCAACAAAGCTGGCTGAGCGGGATTGCTCATAACTTGTGGCGTAGTCAAGGCAAACCCCCTTGGCTGCGCCCATTTTTTTACATGCAGCAGCAGCCGCTGCAGCAGCTCCTGAGCAGCACATATTGCTGTTGGACAGCCCCTGATCAATTATGGCTTGAATATCCATTTTTTCTAAAGCCTGGATGGCATTGGCATCGTTTTCCCTGGTGACCCAATCCACAGCTGCTTCACCTGTGCCGGCCGGCTCAAATCCGAAATTTGGTCCGTAATGGGTCATGTCTGTTGATCCAATGACACGAACAGTCCTGCTCAATGCGGCAGCCTTGCCCACCAACACCGCAGCAATCTGGCCTGCCATTTCTGACGGCGGAACACCACAAACTATAATTCGTGCATTTGGAAAAAAATGACGAATAAAAGGATATTGAAGTTCCAGGGTATTTTCATCTGGAAAGGAGGATGGGGAAAGAGGCCGGAACACTGAATCTGGTAAATCAAGTTCCCGTATTAATTCCGCTGTCAATTCTTCATCCACTGCAATCTCACCAAGCGGGGTGCCGACGGCTCCACTGTTCAATATAAACGCAGGGCTTGTAGGATGCATGTGTGCACCGAAAAGAACAACCGTATCAACTGATTTTTTCTGGCTTAATGCTGCGATGATCCGGCAGGCAATCCGGCCTGAATACACCCATCCGGCATGGGGGACAATACCGCCGACAATATCTTGCGGCAGTGCCTTGTCTTGTTCTCCAGCTGATGTGCCCAGAAAAGTGTCGATTGCCTGCCTGCACTCTTTTTCAGATCCCGGATACCATGATCCGGCAAACGCGGGTTGTTTTATGTCCATGCCTTTTTCTCCTTATCCTTGCGGGGTATTTAAGGCCGGATATGTAAAGTGCTGTACCAGGATCAAAATTTAGTCTTAGACCAAATTATCCCAATTTTTCCTTTACCTTACTTTTCAACCACTCCAGCCAGGGCTCAAACCCTTCTTCGGTTTTAGCGGAAATTTCAAAAACCGGCATACCAGGGTGAACTTTTTTCATGTTATCCACAGCCAGGGGCGCATCAAAATCCAGGTAAGGCAGAAGATCAATCTTGTTGAGTATGGCTGCATCTGCGACCTGGAACATGAGCGGGTATTTCAAGGGTTTGTCTTCACCTTCAGTCACGCTTAGCATGACCGCTCTTGCATCCTCACCAATATCAAATTCAGCAGGGCAGACCAGGTTACCGATATTCTCTACAATGAGCAGATCCAGATCATCACAACCCAAGGATCTGGCAGAAGATTCAATGAGATGAGCTGCAAGATGACAGTCGCCCCCAAACTGGTCTGTATTGATCTGGGTGACCTTGGCACCGGTCACTTCAAGACGATCTGCATCATTGGTGGTGCAAACATCTCCTACGATCACGCCCACCCGGATATCGGGCATCAGTCTTGCCAGGGTTTTGCACAGGGTCTCAGTCTTGCCCGATCCGGGCGAGGACATCAAGTTCAGGACAAATACATCGCTCTCCTTGAAAAATGC
>JAKSAU010000720.1 GCA_022361535.1 Desulfobacterales bacterium | reverse complement strand
TGGGTCGGGACAATGAAAATGAAGATAAGGTCCATACCTTGTGTGCCGATGCTGCAAGAGTATTTGATGCGCTGGAGGACCTTGCCGCTGATCATTTTATCGACTGGAACGAAACCCTGGATGTTTTTGCAGACAAGGTCCTGGATTATTTGTTGGCCGGAAAAGTACCTCAGATCATAGACCTGATCTACATCGCTTCAAATTGTATTCATGAGGCTTACTAAGCTCCTTTTTGGATATCAGACCACTTTTGCCCGTCAAATCGGAAACCTGATCAACCAGAAAAAATGCGGTACGTGGTTCCTGTTTTTTACTGGTCTGTTCAGGTGCATGCTTCCTTAAGAAGCAATTCCTTTGATTTGAACCGCCTGCAAGTCAGGTCTGATATCTGGCATCCACCAGTTTTTATGTCGCGCCTCATCCTGCTTGGCAGGATGAGAACGGCACAAAAAACGCTCTTCCAAAACTGGAAGGGAATTATACCCCCAACCGACAGGAAAGGAAACGCCCAATGTCAAAAACCAAACCTAAAAAAGAAGAAACGCAAACACCTGAGAGCGTGCAGGAGTTATTTGCCGATGTAAATGTGACCATGAAATCAGGGCATCTTACCAAAGATGCTGAAGTGGTGGCCGAAGGTAAATACGCAAAAATCAGATTTGCTTCTAATAAGCAATATCAAACCTCCGATGGTGAGGTGAAAACCAATACCAACTATTTCGATACCCTTATCTCAAGCAATCTGACAGAAGCTTTTGAATTGGCGAAAACACTCAAGAAAGGTGACTGGATATACGCCAAGGGCGAAGACAGCACAAGGTCTTTTGATACCCCTGAAGGCTATAAGCAAACCGCCAATACAATTTTTGCCTATCATCTGGTGCTTAAGAAAGCGAAAAACGGCGAACCAGCCAATGACAATGCAAAGCCCTCCCTCAAAGTCTCTAAAGAGCCAGAGGCCATTCCTGCCTAACCTCCCCACCAACTCGGGAAAGCCCTCAGGTACAAGGGCTTTCCCACTTTTTTGAAGGACCGAACATGACCTATACTAATTCGAAATCCACAAAGCCAGACATTCACCAGGAAGTAACAGATAAGATAATCAATCTCCTCGATGACGTTGATTTGAACGATTATCAGCCCCCATTCGCATCGTTAGCCGCACAAGGACTACCCATGAACCCAACAACAGACAATCACTATCAAGGGGTCAATATTCTGGCGCTCTGGTTCAATCAGCAAAAAAGAAAGTTCACTTCTAACCACTGGGCAACATTCAAACAGTGGAAGGAAAAAGGTGCGCATGTGCGCAAGGGTGAAAAAGGCAGCAGGGTCATATTTTATAAGACGCTTCTTAAAGAAGAAGAAAATTCAAATGGTGAGCACGAAGAAATCAAGATCCCCATGCTCCGCCTTTTTACGGTATTCAATGCCAACCAGGTCGATGGATATGAAGGCCATCAGACCATTACACCTGAAACGGATAAAGTAAAACGTTTAGAACTTGTCGATGAATTCTGTCAAAGTACAGGCGCAGATATACGCACAGGTGAGAATGAAGCCTACTATGCCATAGCAGATGATTATATCAACATGCCTGAAACTTCCATGTTTCTGAACACATCACAGATCAGTGCAACTGAGCAGTATTACGCTACATTGCTCCACGAGTTAACGCACTGGACAGGTGCAAAAAAGAGACTGGATCGCCCAGGTATCACTGAGAAAGTCAAGCCAGAGGATTATGCATTTGAAGAGCTCGTAGCAGAGTTGGGTGCGGCCTTTTTATGTGCAGGACATGGAATTACTCAAACCCAGCCCAAAAACCATACGATCTATATCAAAAGCTGGCTCAAAGCACTCAAAGATGATAAGGCCCACATTTTCAAGGCAGCAGCCCAAGCAGCAAGGGCTGTTGAATATCTCAACAACTTTAACAAGCAAAATTCTCATATTCCAGATGCAGCAAGCTTGATCGGGGTTCAAAATGGCTAATCCATTTGATTTTACTCGCTTCAAGCAAGACATAAACCTAACGCAATACGCTGCTTATTTGGGTTATGAGATTGATCGCGGGAAAAGCACCCGTCAATCCATTGCCATGAGAAAAGGCAAAGAAGATAAAATTATCATCTCGCGGCAGAATGGCATTTGGGTTTACTTCTCTGTCTATAATGATCAGGATAACGGAACCATCATTGATTTTGCTAAGGACCGCACAAACAAATCTCTTTTTGAGATTGGCCAGGAGCTACAGGTTTGGATCGGCGGAAATATTGCCCTTCCCGAACCGACCAGATATGTCTCCGATGTTCAAGAAAAGCAACCAGATCCCCGCAGGATACAAAGGCTCTTTAACTATTGCTCACCAGCATACGAACATGAATACCTTCAAGGCAGAGGAATCCCCGCAAAAACCCTAAAGTCTCCGCGCTTTTTGGGAAGGGTATTTCAGGACCATTTCAAAAATGCCGTTTTCCCTCACTTTAAGGGCAAACAGGTTTGCGGCCTCGAACTAAAAGGGAAGAATGCAGACCTGTTTGTAAGAGGCAGTGAAAAAACCTTATGGCGTTCAAACACAAAGAAGGACGACGATACCCTGATTATCTCCGAAACCCCCATTGATGCCCTGAGCTATCAGGTACTTCATTCTCTGAGCAACGCCTTTTACACCTCAACTAGCGGCGCATTTTCTCCACAGCAGGGCGATCTCATTCGAGATTTGGTTACGCTTTCATGGCTGAAGAAAATTGTTCTCATTACAGACAATGATGAGGGTGGAGATGCAATAACGCATAGGCTTACCGAAATAATCATAGGTACAGATTTTACTGGTGCATTAACAAGGCACAGTCCGGATACACGCGGATTGGATTGGAATGATGTTCTGAAAGAAATTTTGGAAATAGCATGAGTTCACCTTGAAAGATGAACTAGTTTTTGAATTACTCTTGGGGGTGAACCCCCGACGCGCGTCAAACCCGAAGCCCAAACAATTTTAAAAATGCGGTGCAGTAGCGTCCTATTTTAAAAATTCTTTGGCCCAAGCCGCATGAATGCGGTTCGTATGATTTGACCCTTGCCACCCCCATTTTTTGTAACCATTGGGTTTTATGGAAGCGACCCACCTCGCAGCTAAAGCTACGAGATGGTTAGCACCAAAAACCCATAAAGTCATTCTATGAAAGGAAAACACAATGACCCAAGTAAACAATGTTGAAAATCAAACACAGCGACAAATACCATTAAACAAGCTTGAAGTAGCACCTGAAAACTCCCGAAAAACCAATGTGACAGCAAGACAAGATGAACTAAAAGCTTCAATCAAAGCTTACGGTCTTCTTCAATCTTTACTCATCAGACCAGCAGATAAAGAAGGACGGTTTTTTGTGGTGGATGGTCAAAGAAGACTTTTAGCCCTGAAAGCTCTGGTGAAAGATAAAGTTCTGAAATCGACTTTCCCTGTTAAATGTGAACCCATCAACCCCGAAATCGCTCAGCAGGTTTCCTTAACTGCCAATGTTCAGACACAATCCATGCACCCGGCAGACCAGTTTGAGGCGTTTTTTGAAATGAGCGAAAACAATATTTCAGTGGGTGATATCGCCGCCCGTTTCGGTGTCTCTGAAAAAACCGTTAAACAAAGGCTGAAATTGGCTGGTGTTTCCTCAAAGCTTCTTGACCTATATCGTGAAGGAGAAATGTCCCTTGAGCACCTTGAAGCCTTTACCTTAACAGACGACCATGAAAAACAGGAAAGCCTATGGTCACAACTACCGACTTGGCAAAAGAACCCGCGCCAAATCAAATCCATGCTCACGGAGCAAAAAATCAGTTCCAGCGATCGCCGAATTAAATTCATTACCCTTGAAGCCTATGAAAAAGCTGGTGGTCACGCAGAGCGTGATTTATTCTCAGAGGATATCTATCTCACAGACATAGAGCTTATTGAAAAGCTCTTTAGTAAAAAATTGCATGATGCAGCTAAGGCCATAGAAGCTGAGGGCTGGGCTTTTGTGGAGGTTTCACCAAGCTATGATTATGAGTTTACCCAGGATTATCAACATATCTACCCTGAGCCTGTTGAATTGAGCCAAGAAGATGCGGCAAGGCTAAAAGTCATAGAAGACGAATTGGATCAAATTCGGAGTATCTATGATGATGCAAAAAATCAGGATGAACTTGATGAAAAATGGGATGCCTTAGAAATTGAGCAAGAGCAAATCGAAGAAAAACAAGAGGCGTACACAGAAGAACAAAAGGCAAATTCTGGTGCTTATGTATCATATCGCAATGGTGAAATTCATATCACTCGCGGGCTTGCAGAAGTAGAAGAACAAGATATAACCAATGAAAATAAAAAGGAGCCAAAGCCCAAAAAGGAAATTTCAGAGCGTTTGCTTGAACGCCTGACCGCCCACAAAACCCTTGCCCTGCAAGATGTTTTGAGCAAGTCACCAGAAATCGCTTTTGATCTTGTGGTCACTGAAATGGTCAAAGAAACATTCCTGACTAATTCAGGTCATAGCAATTCATGTTTTCATTTACGAATGGGCGGACCACATTTCCCTCATGATGATGAAAGTCTTAAAGATTGCTTTGCCAATGCCAATAAGCAAAAAGCTTTTGAAAAATGGGAGAATATTATTCAACCTAATGATGTCGCTACTCTTTACGAAGATATTTCTTCGTTGAAGAAAGAACAGAAAATGAAACTGCTGGCATTTTGTTTTGCAGGTACACTCGATGCGATTAAGCACCCCAAAGAGCATATTTCTAAAAGCAAACAAGATATGATCTATGAGTTAGCTGATCTTCTGAAACTGGATATGACCCAATATTGGAAACCAAGCGCAAGCCTGTATTTCAATCATATCTCCAAAGACAATATTATGAATGCTATCAAAGAGGTGAAAGGCGCAGGCGTAGCTGGTTCCTTCAAGAAGCTTAAGAAAAGTGACTTGGCTAACGTCGCTGAAAAACAGCTTGAAGGCAGCAATTGGCTACCAAAGCCTTTGTAGGTTGGTATTCACCAGCCAGAGCCAGCTTAAATTCAATACATAACCAACTTGGCAGGGGCTTATTGTGTCCCTGCCACCCTCTCAGGAAAGGCTAAAAATGAAAATCTTAGAAATCAGAGATAATGGCGGGGATACGATGGATCGCTACACGGTTATTTTTAATCAACTTGAAACCAATGGCAGCTACACCGCTTTAGGCATGAACTCGACACCTTTTCATAGTATTGGGACGCATTGCACGGCCACACTGGGTGATCATCTGGGCAAACTGATAGAGTTTGAAGACCTGCCCATGGATTGCCAAGAGGCAACCCTTATGTATCTGGAGTAATTGACATGAAT